>JAEZZU010000315.1 GCA_023418355.1 Pseudomonadota bacterium
AACCAGAAACCAACTCTCGCATTGCAGAGAACAAAAAAGCTGCGTTCAATTATTTCTTTGAAGAACGCCATGAAGCCGGCATTGTGCTGCAAGGCTGGGAAGTCAAGGCACTGCGCAGCGGCAAGGCCCAGATCAGCGAGGCCTACGTTGTGATCAAGGACGGCGAGCTGTTCCTGATTGGCTGCCAGATCCAGCCCCTGAAGACTGCCTCCACCCACATCAGCACAGACGCTACGCGTCTGCGCAAGCTGCTGATGAAAAAGGACGAAATCCGCCGCCTGATCGGCAAGGTGGAGCAAAAGGGCTATACCCTGGTGCCCACCAACCTGCACTGGAAGAACGGCCTGGTCAAATGCGATGTGGCACTTGCCAAGGGCAAGGGTGAGCATGACAAGCGTGATGTCATCCGGGATCGCGAAGGCAAGCGCGAAGTCGAACGCGCAATGAAGAGCCGCAACCGCTAACTCAGACAACGGCTGCCATACGGAGCCGACCTTATCGACAGATCTGTCAGCCAGGCGCCAGCAACGCCCTGCCCGCTGGCGCAAATGTTGCGTCCTCCCTGGAACCATCGCACCCAAGAGTTGCGAGGTCTATCCAGGGAGTGCTCATGAAGATCGTTGCGAATCTGTCCATCAAAAGCCGCCTGTACTGCGGCACGCTGTTTTGCCTGGCTATGCTGCTAGTCATTGGTGCAGCCGGTTTTTATGCCTTGCAGCAAACACGGTCCACGGTGGAGGCCGTATTTGCCACCCGGGTACAGACGCTCACCGCCATCAGCGAGCTGCGCACCAGTCTGGGTGAACTGCAGCTGGCAGAGAAAAACATCATTGCGAACGCAGACTATTCAGACCGTGCGCAAGAGATGTTTGCCCTCTGGGAGGGCATGCGCACCAGCGTGGAAGAAGCCACGGCACATCTGCTCAGACAGCAACCCGAAGATTCAGACTATGCCCAGAAACTGGGCGTGACGCTGACCTCGCTGCAACGCTATGGTGAAGACACGCTGCCCGTGCTGGAAGAAGTCAAGCGCGGAATGCTCAGCCCCGCCGAAGGCGCAGAACAGGTGGAGCTGGTGCGCAGCGGGATTCATGATGCGGACGCCTTGCTACGTGCCACGGTCATGCAGGCGCAGTCCGAACTCGATGCTGGACGCGCCCAGATCGCTACACAGGCCTCGCAGATGCACCAGCTGATTGCTGCGGTGCTGATCTGCGCCATGCTGGTCATGCTGCCGGTGACGTTTTTCAGCGTACGGGCCATTATGCAGTCGCTGCAGATGGCCCGCGACATGGCGCAACGTGTAGCTGCAGGGGATCTTTCGCAAGACATCATTCCCATGCACAGAGACGAAGTGGGCCAGCTGGTACAGGCCATGGCAGACATGCAGGCTTCGCTGCGCAGCCTTGTCAATCAGGTGCAGGAAGCGGCCAGCCATGTTTCATCCGCCAGCGGGGAGATTGCCGGTGGCAACCGCTATCTGAGTGAACGCACGGAAGGTGCCGCCACCCACCTGCAGGCCACAACTGCCGCCATGGCAGAACTGGAGCATGGCCTGCAACACAATGCGCATGCCAGCCAGCTGGCGCAGCAGCAGTCTCACGAGGCTTGCAGCGTTGCCCTGCAAGGCAAGCAGGTGGCCAGCAATGTGGTCCACACCATGGCACAAATTGCACAGAACTCTGAACGCATCACGCAGATCACCAGCGTCATTGATGGCATTGCGTTTCAGACCAACATCCTGGCGCTCAACGCAGCGGTGGAAGCCGCACGCGCCGGCGAGCAAGGCAGAGGTTTTGCAGTGGTTGCCAACGAAGTACGGGCACTGGCTGCACGCAGTGCGGATGCCGCACGCGAGATCAAGGCACTGATCAGCGACGCATCCAGCTGTGTAGCCAGCGGCGCTTCCCTGGTGAAGCAGGCTGGCAGCACCATGGATGCGATTGTGCACAGCATCGAACAGGTGACTCAGGTGGTGTCAGAGATTTCTTCTGCCGCCTCCATGCAGCAGTTGCAGATTGACAAGGTGCTGCGCGCCGTGAATGAGCTGGAGCAGATGACACAGCAAAACGCGGCGCTGGTGGAGCAGTCCAGCGCAGCCTCTGTCTCCCTGCGTGATCAGGCCCATACGCTGGAGCTGGCCATCGGGCAATTCAGCATTGCCCACGTTACCTTGCCGGCACCTCAAGCGCCAGCACGTTTACAGATCGCCGCATGAAGCAGGCTGACTCACCGCCAGCAGCTCAGGGTCAGGCGACCTGCTGCGCTGTTGCGGCGCTCCACTGCATGTTCTGAATGAGCGACTGCAGCAAGGCAAAGCCCAGCGGCCATGGTCCATAGCCCGAATCCACATTGATGTGCCCCGCATTTTGCAGACGCACAAATTCACTGCCCCAGGCGCGTGCATAGGCACCAGCCAGACGGATGGGGCAGTACGGATCATTGCTGCTGGCCACCAGCACGCTGCGGTATGGCAGGGGCTGGTAAGGCACGGGCGCAAAGTCCGCTAGATGCGCCCTGCGCTCCGGGTCAGCAGGTGCCACCAGCAAGGCACTGCGAATGCGTGCGGCTGCCTCCGCCCCCAGATGCGTGGTGGTGATGCAACCCAGGCTGTGCGCCACCACAATCACTGGCTCTGGGCGCGACAGAATCAGCGCTTCCAGCGTGCGCACCCAGTCTTCGCGCTTGGGCATCAGCCAGTCGTCTTGCTCCACCCGCTCCACATTGGGCAAAACCCTGGCCCACAGGCTTTGCCAGTGCTCAGGGCTGGAATTGCGCCATCCCGGAACGATGATGATGCGTGGTGCGGTGCTTGACATGGCTTGCTCTCCTTCAGAGCCGCCGATTGTGAAAGCCGGATGCGCAAAACCAAACAATTGATTCGTTGTTTTCTTATGGGCATAAGCTTGTGACCACAACATCATTGGAATACGGCCACACGCACAGACACAAACAACAAGGCGCCCGGACTTTGCAGCCCGAGCGCCCCTGCAGTCACCAAACAGAACGAATTACAGCTCGTTGACCAGCCCCAGCTGCATGCGCTCACAGCTGCCATACAAGGCATTGAGCGACACCTTGGCCATGACATGTTCGCCATCGGGGAGCTCCAGCTCAAACACAAAATGGCTGCCGCGGAAGGTGCGTTCCAGCACTTTGGCAGAGACACCGCGCTCCACCACGCTGACATGTTCGGGGCGCAGCAGCACCTTGGTGCCTTGGGGCGTGTCGTAATGAGGGTGGCCTGCGGGCAGCAGCCCAAGAGCAGTCTGCCACTGACCGCCTTCGGTGCGCTGTGCAGCAACCAGTGCTCCCTCGCCCACAAACTGTGCCACCGCCTGTGTGGCAGGTGTGCAGTAGACCTGCACGGCACTGCCCCACTGCATGAGCTGGCCATTTGACATGACGCCAATGTTGTCTGCCATGGCAAAGGCTTCGTTCTGGTCGTGCGTCACCATCAGCGCCGTGGCCCTGGCCTGCTTCAGAATCGCGCGCACTTCACGTGCGATGACCTCTCGCATGCTGGTGTCCAAGCTGGAAAACGGCTCATCCATCAGCAGCAGGCTAGGGTTGGGAGCCAGCGCACGGGCCAGCGCCACGCGCTGCTGCTGGCCACCAGACAGTTCATGCGGCCAGCGCTGTGCCATGCCCTGCAAACCGACCAACTCCAGCATTTCCTGCACCCGCGCAGGGCGTTGCGCCTTGGGCATGGTATGCAGACCAAAAGCCACGTTCTCGCCCACGGTCAGATGCGGAAACAGCGCATGGTCCTGAAACACCATGCCAATGTCGCGCAGCTGTGGTGCCACATGCACGGTTGTGCTGGCGACCGTGCTGCCTTGCAGCACGATGCTGCCAGCGCGCACGGGCTCAAAACCGGCAATCGCACGCAGCAGCGTGGTCTTGCCACAACCCGAGGGGCCAAGCAGACAGGCGATTTCACCCTGGTCCATGCGCAGGTTCACCCCTTGCACGACCGTATTGGCACCGTATCCCAATGAAATATTGTTGATTTCAAGCATCACAAAACCCCGGCATTGATCAACCGGCCGAGGACGGTTTCTTTTCCGTTTGCAGCACCAGCAGGATCACGGGCACCAGCCCCACCAGCACAATGGCCAGCGCAGGCAAGGCAGCCTCTTCCCACATGGATTCCGATGTCAGCTGGAACACGCGCACGGCCAGGGTGTCCCAGCCGAACTGGCGCATCATCAAGGTGATGGGCATTTCCTTCATCACATCGACCACCACCATCAGAAAAGCGGAGAGCAAGCCCGTGCGCAGCAGCGGCAGATGCAGGCGGCGCAGCGTCTGCCAGGGGCCCAGCCCCAGCGAAGCACAGGCTTCTTCCTGGCTGCGCGTGATGCGCTGCATGGCAGCATCAGTCGAGTGGTAGGCCACCGCCAGAAAACGCGCGGCCAGTGCCAGCAGCATGCCAGCCAGAGAGCCTTTGATGATGCCCAGCGCCTGAATGCCCAATGGCTCCAGCAGTGCCATCAGCCAGGCATCGAGCCAGGCGATGGGAATGAATACGCCAACGGCCAGCACCACACCAGGCATGGCATAGCCGAGCACGGCCAGGCGAATCACCCATGCGGTTTTGCCATCCCCATGACGGCGGCGGATCCACGACAGCAGCAGCGCCAGCACCGTGGTGATGGCAGCCGTCAGCAGCGCCAGATACAAGGTGTTCCAGGCATAGCCCCAGTAGTCGCTGTTGAGCTGCTCACGCCAGATGGACAGCACCCAGGCCACCATCTGCACCATGGGAATGGCAAACGACGTGGCGAACACCAGCAGACAGAACACAAAGGCCAGCCAGCGCATGCCGCCCTGCAGCACGGCGCGGTGCTGCTGCGGATTGCTCACATGAAAGCGCTTGGCATTGCGCGAGCGCTGCTCGGCCGCCACCAGCAGCAAGACAACCAGCACCAGAATGGCGGCAAGCTGGGCGGCTGCGCCAATGTTGTGCAGGTCAAACCACGATTTGTAGACCGCGGTCGAGAACGTATCGAAGTTAAAGACGGCAATTGCGCCAAAGTCGGCCAGCACTTCCATGAGCACCAGCGCCAGGCCGGCCCCAATCCAGGGGCGTGCCAGCGGCAAAGCCACCTTGAAGAAGGCCGCCATGGGGCTGTAGCCCAGCGCCTGCGCAGCTTCCATGCTGCGGTGCCCCTGCGTGAGAAAGGCGCTGCGCGCCATCAGGTACACGTAGGGGTAGAAGGCCATGACCAGCACCATGACCAGCCCCCACAGGCTGCCGCGAATGTCCGGGAACCAGCGGCTGCTGCCCATCACGTCACGCACAAAGCTCTGCACCGGGCCGGCATATTCAAAAATGCCCATCTGCACAAAAGCCAGCACATAGGCAGGAATGGCCAGAGGCAGCACCAGTGCCCAGGCAAAAAATCTGCGGCCCGGAAAATCACACATGGCCGTCAGCCACGCCAGTGGGACGGCCACGATCAGCACCGCCACGCCAACCAGCAGCATGAGCAGCAAGGTATTGCCCAGCACACGCGGCAGAACGTAGTTCCACAGGTGCTGCCAGATCTCTGGCTGGGGTGTGACAGCCATGCCCACCACCGCCAGCAGGGGCACGATGGTCAGCAAGGCAATGGGCAGCGCAAAAGCGAAACCGCGCCAGCGGTGTGCTGGCGCGGAATGGTCTATGACAGACAAGTAACTAACCTAACAGGAAATCACCAATTAACGATAGCCTACACGATCGAGCAGCTTGATGGCTTCAG
>JAEZZU010000331.1 GCA_023418355.1 Pseudomonadota bacterium
CGCCGGATTCGGTATTGAGGGCCGCTTTTTCCACGGCCGCACGCATGCGGGCAGCGCCCGCTTCCATCAGGTCCGGGGTCATGCCGCACCTCCTTCCTTGCGCACAGAGGTTTGATTGGCTTCGGTAGCGGTCACGGGGGCAGCGGGCATCTTCTTGCGGCGCAGCTTGCGCACCAGACCGACGATGCCATCGGGCATCCACAGCGTCACGGCAATAAACAGCGCGCCGAGGAAGTACAGCCAGATTTCAGGCGCCGCCACCGTCAGCCAGCTCTTGGCACCGTTGACAGCAAAGGCACCGACGATGGGGCCAATCAGGCTGGCGCGGCCACCCACGGCCGTCCACACGGCAATTTCGATGGAATTGGCGGGCGACATTTCCACGGGGTTGATGATGCCCACCTGCGGCACGTAGAGCGCGCCTGCCACGCCGCACATCATGGCGCTGATGACCCAGATGGTCAGCTTGTACGGCAGCGGCGAATAGCCCGAAAACATCACACGCGACTCCGCATCACGAATGGCCTGCAGCACGCGGCCAAACTTGCTGCGCACCAGCCAGCGCGCCAGCAGGAAAAAGCCCAGCAGCGTGCAGCCGGTGATCACGAACAACGCCATGCGCATTTCCTGCGTGGCCAGCGGCATGCCGAGGATGCTTTTGAAGTCGGTAAAGCCGTTGTTGCCGCCAAAGCCGGTCTCGTTGCGGAAGAACAGCAGCATGGCCGCATAGGTCAGCGCCTGCGTGATGATGGAGAAATACACCCCCTTGATGCGCGAGCGGAAGGCAAACCAGCCGAACACAAAGGCCACGAGGCCGGGCACCGCAAAGATCAGGATGAAGGTGGCAATAAAGCTGTCCGACAGCGCCCAGAACCAGGGCAGCTCCTTCCACGCCAGAAACACCATGAAGGCGGGCAGCTCGTCCGGCCCTGCCGACTGGCGGCTCAGGTACATGCCCATCACATAGCCGCCCAGCGCAAAGAACAGGCCGTGGCCCAGGCTCAGAATGCCGGTGTAGCCCCAGATCAGGTCCATGGCCAGCGCGCAGATGGCAAAGCACATGATCTTGCCCAGCAGCCGCACGGCATAGTCAGACAGGTGGAACACGCTGCCCTCCGGCACCCAGAGATTGAGCACCGGCGCCACGGCGCAGACCACGATCAGCGCCACCATGAAGGCGGACCAGCCCGCCCGGGTTAATAGCGGCTTGCGGCCCGGCAACTCCACGGGCACAAAAACATTGGATTTCAAAGTTGTAGTGGTCATGTCATGCCTCCGCGCTGCGGCCTTTCATTGCAAAGATGCCCTGAGGACGCTTCTGGATAAAGGCGATGATGAAAACCAGCACCGCGATCTTGGCCAGCACCGCGCCGGTCCAGCCTTCGAGGAACTTGTTGAGAATGCCCAGGCCCAGTGCGGCATAGACCGTACCGGCCAGCTGCCCCACGCCACCGAGCACCACCACCATGAACGAGTCCACGATGTAGCTCTGGCCCAGATCAGGCCCCACATTGCCCACCTGGCTCAGCGCGCAGCCAGCCAGCCCGGCAATGCCGCTGCCCAGTGCGAAGGCCATGGTGTCCACGCGTGCGGTGTTCACGCCCATGCACGAGGCAATCGGGCGGTTTTGCGTCACACCGCGCACAAACAGGCCCATGCGTGTTCTGGCGATGATGTAGGCCACCCCTGCCAGCACGGCAAAGGCAAAGGCAATGATGATCAGGCGGTTCCAGGGCAGTGTCAGATTGGGCAGCACCTGCAGGCCACCACTCATCCACACGGGGTTTTCCACGGCCACGTTCTGGGCGCCAAAGACGCTGCGCACCAGCTGCATCAGCACCAGCGAAATACCCCAGGTGGCCAGCAGTGTCTCCAGCGGACGGCCGTACAGAAAGCGCAGCACGCCACGCTCCATGATGGCCCCCACCAGCGCCGAAGCCATGAAGGCCACAGGCACAGCCGCCAGCAAATACCAGTCAAAGAAATCCGGCAGATAGCTGCGAAACAACCCCTGCACCACAAAGGTGGCGTAGGCGCCAATCATCATCAGCTCGCCATGGGCCATGTTGATCACACCCATCAGGCCGTAGGTGATGGCCAGCCCCAGCGCCACCAGCAGCAAGATGGAGCCCAGACTCACGCCGGTGAAGGCCACGCCCAGACGCTCCCCCCAGGCCAGCTTGTCTTCCACTTCAGCCAGCGCACGCTTGAGGGCTGCCTTGACCTTGTCATCTTTCTCGCTGGATAACTGTTCGTTGAGCAGCAGGCGTGTCTGCGGTGAGGCTTTTTGCGCCAGCTGCACGGCAGCAGCCATGCGCTGCGCTGCGTCGGCACTGCCCAGCAAGGCGGCAGAGCGTGCCAGTTCCAGCTCTGCACGCACCGCTTCATGTTTTTCCTGTGCCAGCGCCTTTTCCAACGTAGCAAGGCGATCAGGGTTGGCACCCTTGAGCATGGCGCGCGCGGCTTCCAGGCGCTCGCTGTCCGTGCCCACCCACAAATTCAGCTCTGCCAGCGCATTGGCAATCTCACGGCGCAGGCGGTTGTTGGTGCGCGCATCTTCCACTGCCG
>JAEZZU010000015.1 GCA_023418355.1 Pseudomonadota bacterium
GGGGCACTGCCACGGTGCAAAGCCACGACATCACCCAGCACAGACAGGCTGCGCTGCAGCTCCCAGCCGACCTGGCCATGGCAGCCTAAGAGCAGGATTTTCATACGCTGTATTGCTTTTGCACCCAGTCGCGGTAGCTGCCGGACTGCACATTCGCCACCCATTCGGGGTGGTCCAGATACCACTGCACGGTTTTGCGAATACCCGTTTCAAAAGTCTCGGCAGGCTTCCAGCCCAGTTCGCGTTCCAGCTTGCGCGCATCAATGGCGTAGCGGCGGTCATGACCAGGGCGGTCCGTCACATACGTGATCTGCTCAGCATAGGTCTTGCCATCGGCGCGCGGACGCAACTCATCGAGCAGCGCACATACGGTCTTGACGATGTCGATATTGGCCTTCTCATTCCAGCCACCCACGTTGTAGGTTTCCCCCGGTTTGCCAGCTTCCAGTACGCGGCGAATGGCGCTGCAATGGTCACGCACATACAGCCAGTCACGGATTTGCTGGCCATCGCCATAGATGGGCAAGGGTTTGCCTGCCAAGGCGTTGACGATCATCAGTGGGATGAGTTTTTCCGGGAAATGCAGCGGGCCGTAGTTATTGCTGCAGTTGGTGGTGAGCACCGGCAGGCCATAAGTGTGGTGCCAGGCACGTACCAGGTGGTCTGAAGCAGCCTTGGAAGCTGAGTACGGGCTGTTGGGCTCGTAGTTGTTCTCTTCGGTGAAGGCAGGGTCTGTGAGCGACAGCGTGCCATAGACCTCATCGGTCGACACATGCAGAAAGCGGAAACTGGTCTTTGCCTCACCCTCGAGCCCATTCCAGTAGGCACGCACTGCTTCGAGCAAACGGAAGGTACCCACCACATTGGTCTGAATAAAGTCTTCCGGGCCGTGGATGGAGCGGTCCACATGGCTTTCTGCCGCAAAGTTCACCACGGCGCGTGGCTGGTGCTGGGCCAGCAGGCGGGCCATGGTGTCGCTGTCACCAATGTCTGCCTGCACAAAGATATGGCGTGCATCGCCCTTGAGAGAAGCCAGGTTTTCCAGATTGCCGGCGTAGGTCAGCTTATCCACATTGACCACGGGCTCGCCCACATCGGCCAGCCAGTCGAGCACGAAATTGGCGCCAATAAAGCCGGCACCGCCTGTTACAAGTAACATCGTATCAATTCCTTTATTTGAAAAAACGTATTATTATAAATAATCATTTATATCAACAACAAAGTTTGCAGAAAAATGTTCGGCAATATATATATCATGAGATTTCAAATATTTGAATTTATTCTTATACTTATTTACAAACTCTAAAATTTTTTCATCGCGTAGAGAATATGATTTTGAAAAACCTTTCTTAGCCACAGGGTGAAAATCATCTGCAATACTTCTTTCAGCATACTGCATGGTATTTTCAGAGGCATAACTAGTATGCCTTACAATATCAGAAACTTGCCTTCTAATATTAGAATCAGCCCATTTTAAATGTAATGCTAGGATTGAATCCGGTTCATCTTGAAATTTCGCATTCTCATTGCAATAATGAAAGCCTTTTGTATATCTAAGAGGAATTTTAGACAAATGCGGCTTACATATAGCAGAGTTTAGAACAGCATATGATCGTTGCTCAAAAATACTTTTCGTTACATCAAACTCTTTATCCTCTTTACATTGAATAACATCCAAACCCAAAGAAAATAATGTACCGCTTTTATCCTTAATATATTCAATCAAATTAGTTTTCAACCTAGGATTAGGAATAATAATTTCATCTATATCACATACAAGTGTCCATTTAAAATATGATAGCAAACCCGAAGCAAAAGAACTCATTAACACAGCTCTTGCATCATCATCAAATGCCATATTTGGAACAGTAATAACACCGCCCAATTCATAATTGATAAAATTTTGTGGTTTTGGCGTGATTATGTATATTGATTTACCGCCAACCAACTCAGAGTAATATTTATAAAAATATGGAAACCAACCACCTACATCATTTGCATATGAAATCACACATAAATCATTTAACCTTGATATTGAATCAATTTTTCTCCGGGTAAAATTAAAACCATCAGCCAAGCTTCTGTTAATATTTTCCGATATGTTTTTTAAAAAAACAGGTATTTGGTTGCCTTGCAAATTATTGGTATAATAGGCAACCTTGACCGAATCCAATATTTTTAATACCAAAACTTCATCGTTCAAATTTGCAACAACCTCTCCCTTTTCCCAAAAAATAGATGTCACATCTGAATTTAATTTAATTTTGAATCCAACCCCAAAGTAATCTTTCGATTTAATATCTGATCTTTCATAAAATTCGATGCTCGATGAAACGATTTTATCTTCAATATAGATATTTACTTCAAGAGTATTTTTCCATATTTCAGAAGAAATATTAGATAGCTTCACCCATCCAGTAACAATATTTAATTCTTTCCCAAAGAACTCCACCACTCCATTAATTAAATTCATACCCACTCCTATTATATACTTTCGATTGCATTAAATATTGAACTCTCATCACAGAAATATATTTTCGCCCTATCCGTTACAGAACTCAAATACATAGCATGATTATTCAAAAACTCTGAACGAGATTCAAAAAGTATAATTTCGGCATTTGACTTCGACAGGATACCATTAAATAGCGCACTACCAGATTCCAGAGCGATATGCGAACAAGAAGAAATTATTTTATGCAGCGTCTGAAGGTTCAATTCTTCAGGGTATAGAGGCATATACCCCTTTCTCAATAATAACTCCTCTTCTCTTGAAGAAAATACCACCCTATCTTTGCCACCTTTAAATTTTCTTCTCGAAAAAAATATTTTTCTTCCTGGAAAAAATGGACACCTCATTTCATTCTTGGCTCTTACAGCCTCTATAAATTTTTCATCCAAATAAAAAGGGAAATTTGGCCAACCAATTACCTTTATATTTGATACATCAATATTCTGCTCAGGATCATAAAAAACATATTTTTTATTCGGAAAAAAATATTTAAGCATTTCAATTTGCCAAGTTTTTGTAATTGGAACTATTACAGGCAACTCTGGAAATATTTGATCTGCAATAAATATTTTAGAGAGTATTACAGATGAAAAAAAACCAAAATTCCAAGATTCGACAGATCCCACAAAAACAGATGGCTCTAAGATTTTCATACAGGATCGGTTTAGCTCCAAAGTTGCATAACCCGCCCTTTCACAATCTACATCAGAGAGAAATTTGAATTCACGATTTTTATGAGTTTGTTTTACCCTATTTATATAGGAACCAATTTGTGCCAAGCCCCATTCAATAGGAAGATCCATAAAGAGTTGATCATCTTTTAAACAGGATCTGCTACCCAATATCACTGCATCATTTAATTCATAGTAATATTTCTCATTTAAAAAAAAATTTTTACTTAGTGTTGAAATAGAAAGATTTGTAAAATTTTCAAAGCAAACCTTGTTTTCTTTAGATTCTGGTTTTTTTATTGTTTTTCTAAAACCCATATCATTAAAATATTTAACAATCATTTTCCACTCCATGAAGCTGCAAGAGCTTGCAAAAAAGATAAATCTTTATATTCTACTGCATCTGAAAGATGCAAATTTTCAATATTTTTAATTATATTGTAAATGTAATCTTGCTTTAAAGAATTTAAAATAGATTCTGTAACCCCCCCCCCATCATAAACAACAGCGGAATTTCTTTCTGCAATCATTATAATTACCCTATCAAAATCTCCTTTAGATACAACTTCATCCGAAACATACGGCGCAAATACTTCAACAGTTTCTTTAAAAACAGGACTGAGAAATCCTCTGGAAAATTCATAACTAGATGAATGGATCACTAAAACTCTTTCATCAATAAAAGCATGATCATTTTTCGTTTTTACAATCGAAAAATCTGGCACACTGTTCTCTCTAATATTTAATAAAATTTTGAAATTTTTATCTTGAAAAAAATCATAATATTCAACATTTTTCACTCTCTCTTCGCCAGTCAAAATATTACCAAAACATTTGCTTTTAATTTTCAACAACTCCAAAAAATATTTATCTGACACATCAAATTCAGCCTGAATCCAAGGCTTTAAATAATTAATAGCCCCCAAACAATTCCAATGAGAATCATTCTTAAAAAAGAAATCTTTATTTGAAATCAATGCAGGATTGTAGTAAAAATTAAATAAAGGATTTAACTTCAAAATTTTTGATATAAAAATATCAAGCCAGCTAACTATAATTTCTCTTGGAAAATATTCAATATAATAGTTGTGCAATGCAGTTACTTTTGTCGGAACAAAGATGAAGTTTACATTTTTAACTTTATTTGAATATCTATTTCTTCTTTCATTAATTTTTTTCGCTGCATAATCCCAATGAATATCAGGCACACTTCTCACTCCGGTTGCCAAAGCAAACTCACCTGCAAGAAACTTAAATCCATCATGCATTGCTACGTATTTCATAGTCTATTAAAAAAACGATAAATGATGAGTGCCACATTGCGAATATGTTATAGGTTTTCTTATATTTTCAAAAAAACCATTCCATTGAGAAATATTTATATTACCAATATTAATTAAGATGTTTTTCCATGCTATTACATTGGCTCTCGGAACATGAAAACCATCGATTCCATTTTTTATTTTTTCTTTCATCCCACCTATATCAGAAACTAATAAAGGTCTTCCACATGAAAAAGCTTCTTGAATAACCATCGGTGAATTCTCCCACCAAATCGATGGCACCACGACCCAATCCACTCCAGCCATGCGGCTGCGTAATTCATGCGGCTGATAAGGCCCCACCCATTGCACCACGCCCTGTTTGATCAGGGGTTTGCGCAGGGCTTCAATTTTTTCCTGAAATTCCTGTGATTGATATTCAAGATTGGCCCCATGCACCTCCAGCACAATTTTCTTGCGATCTTCCTTGGGCATCTGATGCAATGCCTCAAGCACGACATGCAAACCCTTGTAAGGGTTGATCTGACCAAAAAAACCAAAGCGATTGCGCGTTTCACCTTCTGCCAATGGACGGGGCGGCAGTGCCGGCTCATCACTCTGACCATTTTCAATGACCACGATCTTTTCAGCGGACAGGCCCCAGTCTATATAGCGCTGGCGCAAAAATTCCGATGGTGAGACAAACTGGTCAACCAGTTCAAAGTGCTTCATAAAGAAGTGCTTGCGCATCCAGAAGTCTTCAGCCGTTTTCTGCGGAAAGCACTGACGACATTCATCATAGCTGGAACGGCTGCACAGCTTGAAGCTACTGCCCGTCTTGATCATCTGTCCGTTATTAGCACAGATAGCCATGTACTCATGCAAAGTCATCACAATGCGAATGGATGGGTCCACCTGCTTGATCACCCGCAAATATTCCAGGCCCAGGTGAGCATAGTGGTGCGTATGTACCACCGTGGGTTTTAAAGCACGTACCAGATCTGCAAACCAGGTAGTCAAAGAGTCTTTGTGGGCTGCACGCATGAGGTGCCAGTCATGGATGGCTTGCTCCCACAAGTACTCATTGGGACGGCGCAAACTGATGGCTCCTGTCGCACCACGACCTTTGTCTGCGCGGGCTAAAAACCATGCATCCTCAACTTGCTCGCTATTTTTGTAGGCTTTGAACAGGTTATAGGCTGCAATCTCGCCCCCCCCCAAGCTAAAGTCTGGGTGTGCATGAGACATCACCAAAATACGGGGTTTAATTTTTGTTTTCATAGAAAATATTAGCCAAGAGCCACTGTATTAGAAATTGTTTCACTCCACCGCATCTGGTGTCGAACTGCATTAAACAAGACTACTTTACTTCTAAATTCTCCTTGACCGATCAATTTAAAAGATTGTCTTTCCAAGTGCGTCAACTGTACTGAGGGCAAATAAGCAGATTTCAAACCCAACTTTCTCAATTTCAAACAAAGGTCTGAATCTTCAAAGTCACCAATTAAGTATCCCGTATCCCACTGACCTATTGCATCAAAATCTTTTCTACGCATGACCATGCATGCACCAGTTACTGCAGGCATATAGCTCAGTTGCTTGGAAGGATCAAGTGCAGGGTCCAGCCCCATGTGAGGATGGTGGTTTATCCAGACCCCTAACTCATCCCTACGTAAGAACTCCATCCCCGCATGCTGTATGGAATTGTCAGCAAACACAAGCCTAGGCGAAACAACACCGATGTTTTTATTTTTCTGAATGGTCTCAACCAATGCTTTCAACCAACCCTGCTTTTGAGGAAATGCATCACTATTGAGAAAATTCAAATAGGGAGCTCGGGCATATTTAGCCCCCAGATTATTGGCCGCAGAAAACCCTCTGTTTACTCCCCCAAAAACCCATTTAAATGGAACCTTATAGATTCTAAACAGTTCACGAGCAAGATTTGTGAAGCTTCCTACCAATGCAGGATCGTCAATAACATAAATAATTTCTGCTTTTTCAACCAGCCATTTATCTTCGCAGAACTCAATCATCTGATGTTCTACGAAATCCAAACGACCATATAGCGGAATAATCACACTGACAATCGGATCTGCAGGCACACTTCCTACAGATTGAATTTTTTGAACAAAATGCTCTGTCTTTTTATTTTTTAAATTTATTAAATTTTCCAATAATGGAACATCTAAAAGGCTAAAGCGCTTTGCCATATCTTCAGCAGGCGTCTGAATACTGAATAACCAATTAGCAAATTTTACAGGGTCAGATTCCATCTCTGCAGCCGTCATCTGCGCAAGAAGAACTTTATGACCATTTTTTTCAGCAAAAACCTTTACAAGCTCACCAGGCTTTACTCTGTCTATTTTTAAGAGAAAACCGCTTTCTGTATTGGCATCTGGCACATCTTTCCATATGGCGTCCAAAACATCTTTTCTGAAAATACGATAAGCTTTATTCAGATCAAATATATTATTTTCATCACACTCTAACCATACTTTAAGATCAGGGGCAGCCATGATCCAACCAACGACCAATCCAGCAGAACCATCTCTTAAACACGATACTATTTCTATAAATGCTTTGGCATTGGGCAAACAACTTGAATCAATCACTGCTTCAGTTAGTGAATTTATCTCTTTTTCGCCCTCTTTTTCTCCCTCTTTTTCTTCGCTAACTGAAGCTGACTGAACAGCCAGCATTACGTCCGTCGTCTTTTCTTCATTACCTGAACCCAAAGAATTATTGAATAATGAATCCTCACTCACAGACGATTGTTTTTTGACCGAAACTTCAAATACCCCGTCATTGGATATGATCAACTTCTCAGAGAATAAATTGAGGTCTACCTCCTTGATATCCTTGATTTTTTCAACCTCCAATTTTGCCTCACCTTTTACTTTACCAGATGAGTCTACCCAATTAATTTTTATATTATCCGAGTTTATTTTTTTTGCCAAAAAAATAAACCCTAACTCGCTTCCTAAAGGAAGAGAAAAATGTGCTAAAACGTCTTCTCTTTCTACTTTATAAAAAGTCCCATTCAGATTAAATTCACCTTCAGAAAAGTTGATCTCTAAATCACCATGCTTCCAACCGGCAATCAGCAAGAATCCATTAAAACTAATGGCAGCATCTATTTTTATTTTGGCAACTTCTTTGGAAGCATCATCACATATAGTGTAAGGCAATCGTTGCAAATTGATATTTGCTTGAATTTTTTTTCTTTTAAAGAAATTCACCCGCAACTCCTTATTCACAAAAAACTTTTTAGCAATTCATCACTCAAAAATCTTTAAGAAGCAATTAAAAAACAATCACTTCTCACTCCACCAAATTTTATTTCCAAAGGATTTTTAAGTGCATCACGTATTTCAACTTCATAATCTCTCCCCTCCAAGAAATTTGGAAATTTAAATTCAAATCCACCTATTGAAGCACCAAATATTCTTTTCAAATCTGCACGCTCATTAGACGAATGTGTAGATCCGACAAAAACACCATTGACATAAAAATTCAACTCAACGGGTTCATCTTGATTAAATTGATACAACACCCACCCAGATAATCCTTTTTTGGACAGCCTATCTATATGGCCATGAGTTTTCATTTTAAAATCTACATCAACATAATCATTCCACAAATTCAAAAAATAAGTATAGGCATCTTTATTGTAAGAATGTAGAATTTCCCATGCTTCAGGGAGCTTTATTTCAGGCTTTTTAATCTTAGTAAAGATAGCTTCAGGTTTTGGTCCGTGCCAGTGCAAGATATCGATTTCATTTTCTAAGCCCCAATATGGTTTCCAGTTCATTGAGAGCGGCAAATAATCCCATTTCCCACGATAAAACCTTCTATAGTTTTCTTGATCACAGCCTGGCCATCCAGCAAATAAGTTAGCCACAATAAATCTTGAAAACTCTTCGTATGTCTCTCGCATTTTTTTTACATTAATAACAAGAACACCTGAGTTGGCATCATTCAAATAGTCAGTTTTCGACTGCTGCGGCGCACATGCAAAAAATTCAGGTTTACAGTCTTTTAAGTCAGGATTTTTCAAAAAGACCACATCACAATCCGTATAGAGAACAAACTCATCTTCTTTTTCTACTAAAGGAATTTCCGTTCTCAGAAAAGCACCTGAAGCTATTGACAAATAGCCGGGACTAGACTTCTCTCTCTCTTGGAGTGCATTGTAAAAGCCTACCCTGTGTTTAATAACAGTCACCCCTTTTTCTCTCAAAACATCGAGAAAAGGAGATTCCTCACCATCAAATAATAAATAGGGTTTTAAATCCGTATTCTTGATAGCAGAGTTGACCGCAGCCATCACCATATCTGCCCATCCATGATGAGCTCTGCTCATAGAGCTTTCACTCAGACAAAAATACCACTTTTTGATCATTTATTTAAAGAATTAAATTGCCAAAGAAAAGTCTTCCCTGACTTTTGTTAGATTTTCATTATAGAAGTTATCTGATTTCAACTCAGCACCCCATTTATCCATCATAAAACTCACTTCCGAATTAAATCTTGCGATTTTTTCCGGATTATCTTCAGCACCTCTGCTAACTGACTCATGATGATATAGCTCTGCATAGGGTGTCCATAGATTTCTATACCCCAGTTTTTTTACTTTTAGACAGAAGTCTACATCATTAAAAGCCACGGGGAGATGTTCTTCATCCAATCCGCCGACTTTCTCATAAATCTCTTTTTTCACCAATAAGCAAGCAGCAGTTACTGCAGAGTAGTTTTGTACCGTCATTAACCTAGCAAAATATCCAGACGAACTTTTTGGAAAATGCTTATGTGAATGGTTGGCAACACCACCAATTCCCAAAATTACTCCAGCATGCTGCACCGTATTATTTCCATAGTAAAGCTTAGCGCCCACACAACCAATATCAGGTCGAATTGCATGACGTACCATTTCCGTCAACCAATCGGGAGATATCACTTCGACATCGTTATTGACAAGTCCAAAAATATTTCCTCTGGCATGCTTAAAACCAAAATTATTAATAGCTGAAAAATTAAATGGCTGATTGTAACGAAGCACCCTAACTTTACTAGTTTCTTTCTGAATATTTTCAAAAAATTCTAATGCATCCTTCTCAACACTTCCATTATCAACAATAATTATTTCATAATTAGAATATTCAGTTTTATTTAAAATACTTCGCACCGCCAACTCGGTCAGCTTCTTTTGATCTCTTGTTGGAATTAAAAGACTGACCAAAGGTTGCAACGAAGGCAATGGCCAGTACACACGATAGGTATTAGGAATGCTTGCAGCCTCTACTTCAACACCTTCTGGACCATTTTCCTCAAAGTAATCCTTCAGCGCTTTTACTCCAGCACGGGTAGTATAATTTTTCTCTCCAGATGCAAGCGCTGTAGAACCCTTCAACGTACGCCAATGATAAAGAATATACGGAATATGGATGATATTTTTTTCGTCTATATGTGGTAGGCAGCGCAAGAGAAGATCTTGGTCTTGACTCCCCTCCACGCCAAGCCTAAAGCCATTGATTTTTTTTATTATTTCGTGCTTATATATTCCTAAATGAGAAACATAATTTTGCGAAAAGAATAAATCTGGATTCCAAGCGCTCTTAAAATGAGGCTCCGAGCGAACATCATTTTCGTTTATTTTATCCTCATCGCTGTACAATATTTCAGCACCTGGATTTTCATGAATTGTCTTTACAACATAGAAAAGAGCATGCTCCGTTAATAAATCATCATGATCAAGCAAAGCCACATAATTTCCTGAAGCCAACTCTAACGCACTATTGGATGCAGCAGAAATATGTCCATTTTTCTTACGAAAAACCACTTTAATTCTAGAATCTTGACTTGAATAAAACTCCAGAATCTTCTTTATTTCCGTGTTAGGAGAAGCATCATCTGCTATACAAAGCTCCCAAAATGGGTAACTTTGCTTACGCACAGAATCTATACATGCCTTCAAATAATTTTCTGGTGCATTATAAACAGGAATAATGATAGATATGAGAGGATTATTCACCCATGCTTCCATTATCTCCTTTTGTTTACTTAAAGGAATTATTTTTTTTATCTCTACATCTTTAATCCATTGCGCATATGATAGATCGTTATCACGCATCGATTCAAAAATATTATTGTATGCTTTTATTTTTTCTTGGAAGCTATCCTCAATAGAAGCCCAATTGTTCTCTCCAACATATTTCTCCAACTTCAGATTTAACCGTGACAAAGCCATTTTTTTTGGCAAGCGAACGATCTGCAAATGATTAATAGTAAATACACCAGAATGCGTCAGAGGATCAAAACGCAATTTGCTGTTCTCTGAGAAATAGATCAGACGTTTTGCCATTCTTCTGCTGACCAACGGTACTGCCAAAGATGATTCTTCAGCCTCACCATTTCCCGAATCCACATAGAAGCGAGTATTGGCAATACCAACATCGAAATCCATCTGAATTTCTAGCATATACCACCCTTTTTTCAAAGGTGATTTAAATCTAAAATGAGGATCATCCCCCTGAGAAATAAATTTATTTTTATCTAAACAACTTTTATCTATGGATGAATATTTTATAATCTGATGCACTGGCACCATATCATGCCAAGTATAAACAAAACCAAATAATTCACCAATTTTTCGGAGAAAAATTTTTGATATTTTTTTGATATTTTTCATTTACATTCTTCAATAAAAAATCATGCATAAATATGCATGATTTTTTATTTCTTACAGTCCAAACACCACTTTGGCACTCACCGCGATCTGATACATGATTTGTGTCATATCTTTCCAGAACTGACGGCGCTTCTCATCCACCTTAGGCAGCACCAAAATCTGATCACCCGGCTGAATATCGGTATTGGCGAACAGGCGCTTGGGGTTGACCTGTTCAAAAGAGCCATCACGGCGGGCGACCACCACACGAGCGTTGTCGGCCATCTGGGTAAAGCCACCGGCACGGTCAATATAGCCTTCCAGGCTCAGGTTGTTTTCATAGGCCACGGCGTTGGGGAAGAGCACTTCACCGCTGACCAGCACAATGTCGTCCTTGCGGGGAATACGGATAACGTCTCCGTTTTCCAGCAAGATGCTGTTCAGCTGGCTGGCCTTGGCAATTTGCACCTGGCCAATGGGTTCAATTTTTTTGGCGCGCTCTACCCATTGCAGGGCCAGGTCGGCTTCCTCCGCACGCAGGCGTGCCTCATCACTACTGCCGCTGCGTGCGGTGAGCAGGCTCATTTCCAGGTTATGCAGGCTGGTTTGTAGCATTTCGCGCTGGCGCTGCTTCACGCTTTCGCGGAAGAGCTGCACGCTTTGCATGTCTGAATGCTGGCGGGGCTGAATGCGCTGCAGCAGTTCACCCATGGGGGTGCCGTAGGGCAGCACATATTCCTGTGCGCTGTCGTGCTCCCCTTCCACGCGAACGGTGATGGTTCCGGGCTTTTTGTCGGCGGTAAATTCCAGCTCGTCACCATCACTCAAGGCAATGGCCTCAGCCTCTGTCAGCGGGTAGTACTCCACATTGCGCAGACTGCCGGTGTTGCGCACCACGCGTACGTGCGTTGCCAGAGGCAAGGGTTTGGCCAGATTCATGAGCTGCGCCACGGTTTGCTGCTCGCCCATAAATTCAAAACGTTTAGCGTTGACCACAAGACCTTTCACGCTGATGCGCTTGCCATTGGCTGGCACAAAAATCACGTCACCATCAGCCAACTGCACCATGGGAATAGTGCCCTGCAGCAAAAAGTCATACAGATTCAGCGTAGCTTTGACATGCTCCCCACGCTTGACCTGCACCTGCAGATAGCTGCCGCGTTCGGGGTCTACGCCACCTGCAATGTCCAGGTAGTGCAGCACGCTGTCCATGCTGGTGCCGTTGTACAGGCCGGGACGGTTCACATTACCGCCCACAAACACGCGCACAGGCTGGGCTGCAGCCAGCGTGGCATAGCTGCTCACGTTATTGCGGAATGCCTTGCGCACGGCGGTCTGCACCACGGTTTGCAGCTCGTTGTTGCGCACGCTCAGCACGGGCACTGGGCCTACGTGGGGCAAAAAGATGTTGCCGCGCGGGTCTACGGTAAGTGTTTGCTCAAAATTGAACGCACCCCACAGGCGGACCTGAATCTGGTCCCCAATGGCGATGGCGTAGTCTGGGTTGAACTGCATGGCACCAGGCGCGCTGAAGGCGCCGGTAAACAGCTGGGCACCAAATACATCACTGGCCTGGTTGCGCAGGTGGTCTTCCGTCAGCAAGGCGCTGGGGGGCATGGGTTTGCTGGCAGAAGTGGGGTTAGCCATTGC
>JAEZZU010000045.1 GCA_023418355.1 Pseudomonadota bacterium
CCATTGCTGTGATGCACAAGGATGAACCGCACCGCGTGGTCGGTGGCCGTGCAGGCTCTCCTCTGGTGCTGGGCATCGGCAGTGACAACAGCGAATTCTTCCTGGCCTCGGACGCCATGGCCGTGGCGGGTGTGACGGACCAGATCGTGTACCTGGAAGAAGGCGACCTGGTTGATCTGCAGCCCGGCCGCTACTGGATTGCTGGCAGCGATGGCCATGCCGTGCTGCCCGAGCAGCGCCCCGTCAAAACCGTGCATGCACACAGCGGTGCCGTGGAGCTTGGCCCCTACCGCCACTACATGCAAAAGGAAATCTTCGAGCAGCCCCGTGCCATTGGCGACACGCTGGAAGGCGTGGTGAATGTGGCGCCTGAGTTGTTTGATGGCGCAGACGGCACGGCTGCCTGGCGCGTGTTCAAGGAGATAGACAACGTTCTGATTCTGGCCTGTGGTACCAGCTACTACAGCGGCTGCACGGCCAAGTACTGGCTGGAAGCGATTGCCGGCATTCCCTGCAATGTGGAAGTGGCCAGCGAATACCGCTACCGCACCAGCGTGCCTAATCCCAAAACCTTGGTCGTGACCATCAGTCAGTCCGGCGAGACGGCTGACACACTGGCGGCGCTGCGCCATGCCCAGAGCCTGGGCATGACCAACACCCTGACCATCTGCAACGTGGCCACCAGCGCCATGGTGCGCGAGTGCAAGCTCAACTACATCACCCGCGCTGGCGTGGAAATTGGTGTGGCTTCGACCAAGGCTTTCACCACGCAGCTGGCGGGTCTGTTCCTGCTGACGCTGGCCCTGGCACAGTCCAAGGGCCGCTTGAGCGAAGCGCAGGAGCAGGAGTACCTGACCGCCATGCGCCACTTACCTGTGGCCCTGCAGTCCGTGCTGGCGCTGGAGCCCCAGGTGGTGAGCTGGGCTGAGAACTTTGCCAAGCACCAGAACGCCTTGTTCCTGGGCCGTGGCATGCACTACCCCATCGCCATGGAAGGCGCGCTCAAGCTCAAGGAGATCACCTACATCCACGCAGAGGCCTATCCCGCCGGTGAACTCAAGCACGGCCCGCTGGCGCTGGTGGACAGCACCATGCCTGTGGTCACGGTGGCACCTAACGACGAACTGCTGGAAAAGCTCAAGAGCAACATGCAGGAAGTGCGCGCGCGCGGCGGGGTGCTCTATGTGCTGGCGGATGCCAACACCAACATCGAAAATGCGGAAGGCCTGCACGTGATCCGCATGCCCGAAAACTACGGTGCGCTCAGCCCCATCCTGCACGTGGTGCCACTGCAGCTGCTGGCCTACCACACTGCCGTCGCACGCGGAACCGACGTTGATAAGCCACGCAACTTGGCCAAGAGCGTGACCGTAGAGTGATGCTTTGGGACGCGCATAGCGCCTGCGCCAAGGTGTGAGGTTGGCAGCTCGGCCTTGGCCGAGCAGTCACTTCACTTGCGCCCCCAAGTGCAAGCTTTCCTGTGCAGCGTTTGATAGCGCCAGTCCACGGGTGTCTGCGGGGTAGGGCAGCGCCGCGAAAATGCGCTAATCGCACAGTTCTTGTCCCAAGCCGCTGGCTAATTCCATGGGGCTGCCAACAATGCAGTGATCCCCAGTTCACCGTCTTGTTCGTCAGACAGTGGACTGGATTCCCAGACCCCCAGGAGCTGTTATGCAAAAACCATGGAAAAGCGCCGTGTTGGCGGCTGCAATGATGTTGTCAGTGTCTGCATTCGCTGGTGACAGAGTGCTGAACAAAGACAACCCCGACGGCTACAAGCAGTTCAAGATGGACTACGCCGATATGGTGGAAGTCGCCAATCCGAATGTGCTGGCATGGCGCATGTTCTATGTCAAACCATCGACAGGTCCGGACGCGAAGTGGTTCGATGCCGTCAAGCGTGGTGATCTGGAACTGGTCAAGCAAATGGTCAAGGATGGCCAGAACATCGAAGCCAAGGATGAAGACTCCCTCGGCCAGACTGCGCTGGGCTGGGCCGCCTTTATTGGCTATGAAGACATGGTGGACTATCTGCTGGCGCAGAACGCCGACTTGTTCGCGACCGACCGTGGTGATGTCAGCAATGCGCTGAAGTCTGCAGGTCTGGGCGCGAATGTGGACATCTTCAAGAAGCTGCACCAGCGCCTCAAGGACAAAGTGGATCTGAACGACCAGAAGAATGACCGTCAGGGTGAAACCATTCTGATCGTGGCCTCCAGCAATGGCCGGGAAGACATCGTGGAGTACCTGCTGGAAAACGGCGCCAATCCCAATCTGGTGACCACCATCAAAGACAGCAAGGATGCAGCCTATGACCAGGATGCACTGACCTTTGCCTGCCAGCGCGGCCATGCAGGTGTGATCAAGCTGCTGCTCAAGCATGGGGCTGTGAATCACCGCACGGGCAAAGCCTCCTGCGATTACTGAGAACCCAGCGCTGCACGTGCACGCCAGGCCGGGTAACGCGAGGCCCTGGTGGCATGGCACAGCATGGAAGCACCGCGTGCAATGGCCGCTTGCAATGCTGCACGCAGTCGGGATACCTGCCCGGCAGCACTGCAGCGTTTGGGCGAAGCAGGTAGAGTTGCGCCCTTGTTCTGAGTTGCTGTGCCACCATGTCCCGCTCCAAAAACACCGCCCCTGCTGCTGATAGCTTTGATGCATTCCTGAGTCCCTCCGATGTGGAGCAGGTCTATATCGTGCTGTCGCTGGCGCGGCAGTCGCATGGCAATGATGTGGCGCAGGGCGTGCAGACCATGCTGGAGCAACCCACGGAATTTGCGCGCAAGGCCGTGGCGCACCA
>JAEZZU010000059.1 GCA_023418355.1 Pseudomonadota bacterium
GGTGTGGGTGCATAAAAAGCAAGATGCCCGCGAAACGCGGGCATCTTGAGTGCCAGGGGCAAGGGAACATCACACTCGTTCAAGCACTATCACGCTTGAAATCGAGTTATGCAGAGGTTCCTTAGCTCGTGTGGCTGTCCAGGCGGTAGCCCAGGCCGTAGACCGCAGCAATGGAAAACGCATTGCCGGGCCGCAGTTGCAGCACCTGGCGCAGGCGGGACACATGGGTGTCCAGCGAGCGTGACAGCACTTCGGCATTCTGGCCCCAGACGGCTTCACGCAGGTAGTCGCGTGACAGCAGGCGGCCTGCGTTCTGGAACAGCAGCAGAGCCAGGGCGAACTCGCGGTGCGTCAGGTCCACACGCTTGTCCTGAAAGCTCACGGTGAGCTGCGAGCGTGTAAAGGTATAGGGGCCGAAGTGCTGCACATCGTCGTTCGGGAACGGATAGGCGCGGCGCAGCAGGGCCTGCAGGCGTGCCTGCAGTTCGGCCACGCGCAGGGGCTTGATCATGAAGTCATCCGCCCCGCTCTGCAGACCTTCCACCACGTCGCGCTCCTCGCTGCGGTGGGTGATGAACAGAATCGGCAGCTGGGACTCCAGATGCTGTCGCGCCCAGCGCACCACCTCAGGGCCGCTGGTGTCGGGCAGTTCCCAGTCGACGACCAGCAGGTCAAAGGTGTCGCGGCGCAGCGCCAGCATCAGCGCCTGACCTTCCGAAAACAGTGCTCAGCTGTGGCCCATCTCCTGGGCCACGCGCTCAATCATGGCCAGCTGTGCGGGATCGTCATCCAAAACGGCAATGCGCATCGCGGCACCTCCCCCTTTTTGCAATCAGTCTGTATCAGCCCTTGTTGCTGGCTGCGTCCTGCAGTTCCTGCAGCGCTTGCAGCACATCGGCTTCCGAAACACCATCACCGAACTGGACGGCAGCCTGCAGGGCACGCAGTGCATCGGCACCCTGCTGCTGCAGCTGTGCAATGCTCTGGCCGGCCTGCTTGGGCTGCTCAAACCCTGTGCTTTGCAGCAGTAGGCGTCCGTCGGCAGCCATGAACTTGAAGTAGAACTTGCCATCGGCTTCGCGGTATTGCTTGAAGCTGGGCAGTGCCACCTTGGCGGCCTTGGCCTTCTTGGCATGACCGTCCTGGCTGGCCAGGCTGCGCAGGCCTACGGCGGCGCGCAGCTTGGTGATGAAGGGGCGGCTGAGCGCGCGGGCACGTTCGGCACCGATCTGCAGGGCAGCTTCCACCTTCTCGGGGTGGGCCATCAGGTCTTCATAGATGGCGCGCTTGGGGGCAATTTCGGCATCGATGCGCTCGAACAGCATGTTTTTCGCATCGCCCCAGGCAATGCCTTCGGCAAAGGCCTTGCGCATGGCTTCGGTCTCTTCGGGGGTGGCAAAAGCCTGGTACAGCTGGAACAGGGCCGAGCCTTCGGTCTCCTTGGGCTCGCCGGGCGCGCGCGAGTCGGTCACGATGCTGTTGATCAGCTTTTTCAGCTCATTGCGGGGCGCAAACAGCGGGATCGTGTTGTCGTAGCTCTTGCTCATCTTGCGGCCATCCAGACCGGGCAGCGTCGCCACGTTTTCTTCGATGGCCGCCTCGGGCAGCACAAAGTGCTCGCCATACAGGTGGTTGAAGCTCGAGGCAATGTCGCGCGCCATCTCGATGTGCTGGATCTGGTCGCGCCCCACGGGCACCTTGTGCGCGTTGAACATCAGAATGTCGGCGGCCATCAGCACGGGGTACATGAACAGGCCGGCGGTCACGCCGTCATCGAGCTCCTTGCCAGCTTCGGCATTCTTGTCCTGCGAGGCCTTGTAGGCGTGGGCGCGGTTGAGCAGGCCCTTGCCGGTCACGCAGGAGAGGAACCAGTTCAGCTCCGGAATTTCGGGCACATCAGACTGGCGGTAGAACACCACATGCTCGGGGTCCAGGCCGCAGGCCAGCCAGCTGGCGGCAATTTCCAGGGTGGAGCGGTGTACGCGCGCAGGGTCCTGACACTTGATCAGGGCGTGGTAGTCGGCCAGGAAATAAAAACTTTCCATGCCGGGGGTGCGACTGGCGGCCACGGCAGGGCGGATGGCGCCTGCGTAATTGCCCAGGTGAGGTGTGCCAGAGGGCGTAATGCCAGTCAGAAAACGGGTGGTGCTCATATCTCAAACCAAGTTAGCAAAAGAGGCTGCACGCAGGCAGCCTGAATCAGTCAAAGCCTTGCGTGCTTACTGCAGCGCAGACAGCAGCGGGCTGATGAGGGTGTTGATCACGCTGTAGCCAATGTCCATCAAGGGACGCAGCCAGACCGTGCCGACAATGCCCAGCAGTACCAGCGCCAGCACGATGAAGAAGCCATAAGGCTCAATGCGCGAGAAGCTGATCGCTGCCTTGGTGGGCAGCAGTCCCACCAGAATGCGGCCCCCATCGAGCGGCGGCAGCGGAAACAGGTTGAAGGCCCACATCACCAGGTTCACCAGAACGCCGGCACGTGCCATTTCCATGAAAAAGCGCTCTTCAACATTGGTGGCAACCAGCACGACCAGCAGCAAGGCCCAGACAATGGCCTGCAGGAAGTTGGAGGCAGGGCCTGCCAGAGCGACCCAGATCATGTCGCGCTTGGGACGGCGCAGATGGCTGAAGTTCACGGGCACGGGCTTGGCGTAGCCGAAAAGGAAGGCGCCAGAGGTCGAAAAATACAGCAGCAGCGGCATCAGAATGGTGCCGATGGGGTCGATGTGCTTGATGGGATTGAGCGTCACACGGCCCAGCATGGTGGCGGTGTAGTCACCAAAGTAGCGGGCGGCGTAGCCGTGGGCGGCCTCGTGCACTGTGATGGAAAACAGCACAGGAAGGGCGTAGATAAGGACGGTTTGTATCAGATCGTTCACGGTGTCATTGTCTCAAACATCCACCGCCTGTGGCGGCGGTTTGCCTTCGCAGCGTGTTTTACAGGCCAATCGCAGACAGTGGCCCCGCGCCCTCGCGCACGCACACGGGCGGGTTGCCCAGGCGCATGGGGGTGAGGTCAATGACCGTGGTGGGCTCCAGCGGGCAGGCACCGGCATCGACAATCGCATCGATCTCATGCTCAAAGCGTTCGCGGATGGCTTCCGGGTCGTTCATGGGCAGTTCCTCGCCCGGAGGAATCAGCGTGGTTGCCAGCAGTGGCGCACCCATGAGCTCCAGCAGCATCTGCGTGCCCTTGCGGTCCGGCACGCGCAGGCCAATGGTCTTGCGGGATGGGTGGCTCACGCGCCGTGGCACTTCCTTGGTGGCATCCAGGATGAAGGTGTAGGGGCCGGGGGTGCCAAGCTTCATCAGCCGGTACTGCTGGTTGTCCACCAGGGCGTAGTTGGCCAGCTCGGACAGGTCGCGGCACAGCAGGGTGAGGTGGTGCTTGTCATTGACCTGGCGAATGCGGCGCAGGCGCTCCACGGCATTCTTGTCGTCCAGTTGGCAGACCAGGGCATAGCTGGAGTCGGTAGGCAGGGCGATGACGCCACCTTTTTGCAGCAGGGCTACGGCCTGTTTGAGCAGGCGTGGCTGTGGGTTGTCCGGATAGATTTCAAAGTACTGGGCCATGGTGCTTCCTTGATCTTGTGCGCGGCATTGCGCATTGTGCGCCGGGTCTGGCGCTGCTGCATGCAGGCCAAGTGCTCACAAAATATGGGTGCAACCCTAACAGATGCGGTGCTGCAGCAGCTCCCACACGCCTGTGAGCTGTGCGGGGTCAGGCGGCAGGCCGCCGAGGTCGATGGACGATTCTTCGGGGCTGTGAAAGTCGCTGCCGCGCGAGATGGCCAGGCCCAGTTCCTGGGCCAGATCCGCATAGCGTGCGTACTCGTGCTCCACATGGCTGCCGGTGACGACTTCTACCGCCTGCCCGCCCAGTTCCTTGAAGCGGCAGAAGAAGGCGTACTCCTCCATGGGGCTGAAGTGGTAGCGCGCCGGGTGGGCCACCACGGCCACGCCCTGGGCTTCGGTGATCCAGCGCACGGCATCTTCCAGCGAAGCCCAGCGCTGTGGCACATAGCCGGGCTTGCCGGGCACCAGATAGCGATGGAACACCTCCTGCGTGTTGCGGCAGGCACCGATTTCCACCAGATAGCGCGCAAAGTGGGTGCGTGAGATCAGCTCCGGATTGCCCACATATTTGAGCGCCCCTTCGTAAGCACCAGGAATGCCAGCAGCGGCCAGCTGCTGCGCCATTTCTTTGGCGCGCGGGCCGCGGCTGTGGCGCACGCTGTGCAGGCTATCGCGCAGCTGAGCGTCGTCGGGGTCAAACCCCAGCCCCACGATGTGTACGGTGGTGTTGGCAAAGCTGACGGAAATTTCCACGCCCGTCAGAAAGGACAGGCCCAGCTCCTGCGCAGCGGCACGGGCCTGCGCCAGTCCGCCGATTTCGTCATGGTCGGTCAGCGCCCACAGCGTCACGCCCCGGGCGCTGGCGCGCTGCGCCAGGGCACGTGGTGAAAGGGTGCCATCTGAGTAAGTGGAGTGGCAATGCAGGTCGGCTTGGAAGGGAAGGGAAGAGGGCATGGGATGGGGCATAAGTCAGCGGCGCTGCCGTTTTAAAACAACAGACCGGGGCTGATTTTCGACCGGAGTTGAGTTTGGGCAAAATCCCTCCGGAGCTGCCATGTTTGTATCAGGCATTTTTTTGAAGCTCGCACAAAATGTTTCAAATTTGCGTGAAAAGCCATAAATCGGAGGGAGATGATGCAATTTAAGAACTGGTCGGTATCGACCAAGATATGGGCGCTGATGCTCGGGGTGCTGGTGCTGGCCGTGTGTGCCGGGGGAGCGATGCTGCGCTACATCGACGGCGTAGAGGCGCATCTGCGTTCTGAGCTTCAGGACTATGAGCAGCGCATCCGGCTGGCCGAGCAGTGGCGCGGCATTACCGACCATGCGGTCGCTCACGTGGTGATGGGGGCCATGACCACCGAGGGCAGCCTGACCGCATATGCCCAGGAAAAGACCCGTGAGGGGGTGGAGGGTGCATCGGCCATCCAGAAAAAGCTGGAGCAGACGCTGACCAGCCCTGAGGGCAAGCAGCAGCTGGCCAGGATTGCACAGGCGCGTGCCAAGGTGCTGGAGGTGAACGGGCAGATCACCCAGGCACGCAATGCCTACCGCTACGAGCAGGCCCGTGAGCTGCTGGACACACAGATGATGCCTGCCGTGGCTGCCTACAACCAGGCGCAGTCGGATCTGGTGAGCCTGCAGGAGCGCATGCGTGACCGCATGATGGAGCACGGCATGCAGGAGCGCAATTCCGCCATGATGGTGGGTGGTGTGGCCCTGCTGCTGGTGATTGCACTGGGCGTGCTGCTGTCCGTGTACGTGGTTCGCCAGATCACGCGTCCGCTGGATGAAGCGGTGCAGCTGGCCGAGACCATTGCCGCCGGTGACTTGACGGCCCATTTGCAGTCTGACCGCAGGGATGAGCTGGGCAAGCTGCTGCAGAGCCTGAGTGCCATGACCCAGCGCCTGCGCAGCGTGGTGACGGAAGTGCGCAATGGCGTGGATTCCGTGTCCTCGGCGGCATCGCAGATTGCCAGCGGCAACCAGGATCTGTCGGGCCGCACAGAGCAGACCGCCGCCAATCTGGAAGAAACCGCTGCCAGCATCGAAGAACTCACGGCCACGGCCTCGCAGTCGGCCGATACCGCGCGCCAGGCCAACCAGCTGGCCAGCACAGCGGTACAGGCGGCAGAGCGCGGCGGCAGCGTGGTGCAGCAGGTGGTGAGCAGCATGCAGCAGATCACCAGCAGCAGCCACAAGATTGCCGACATCATCAGCGTGATCGATGGCATTGCCTTCCAGACCAACATCCTGGCG
>JAEZZU010000081.1 GCA_023418355.1 Pseudomonadota bacterium
CCGTCTGCAACCCGCCGGGCTTTATATTGCCTTGAACCAATGCTCATTGAGCACGGGCTTGATACATTGCCTAGCAAGCGTGATCGTCTCGCGTCAGATGAACCCAACGTTAGGTTGCTCTCGCCCACCTGAACCCCCGGTTCAGGTTGACGGCCCGGTGGCTTTGCAGACACCTTCATCGGCAGTTCCGCCAACCTCCCCCTTCCCTACGAATCTGGCTAACGGCACCACAGTGATGGCTTGTAGATCAGATCCATCCACAGAGCCCACAGCGACACCAGCACCAGCATGGCACCTGCTGCACGCGTGCCCCACTCACTGCGGAAGCGGCTGATACGACCACTGAGCCAGCGCCATGCATAAGGCCCGGCCAACAGCCACAAGGCGCCACCCAGTCCGAAAGCCACCATGCTCAAACCTCCCGCCAGCGGCGAAGCACTCAGTGCCGCCACCAGAATGGCGGAATACAGCAGCCCGCACGGCATCATGGCCCATGCCATGCCCGCCAGAACAACGCCACCACGCACGGCCAGCACAGGCTGCACCTTGCTCCATGCCAGGCGCCCAGCGCGCTCCAGCCATTGCGGCTGCTGCCCCTGAAACAGCATCAGCAGGCCCCAGGCCAGAATGGCCAGGTGCATCATCACCCACACGGGGTGCAGCATGGAAGTCTGGTCTGAAAACCAGGCCACCTGCTCCATGGCAAATGCAGCCACTGCACCCAGCACGCCATAACCCAGCAGGCGACCCGCGTGAAACTGCACCGCACTCCATACATGCCATGCTGAGGTCTGCTGCAACGCCTGACCATGCCCCTGAATCACGGCATGACACGGCGCAGCGCACATAGCAAGACAATGGGGCCCACCCACGAGCCCCATGAAAAATGCAGTCCACAAAAACGAAAGCGTCATAAGGATCAGATGATCCGCGAAAATCTCGCGCGATCACGTGCTTCTTGCAAATAGCGGTCAAACACCAATGCTACGCCACGCACGAAGAACCAGCCCTTGGCCGTCACACGGATGCAGTCGTCCAGGATTTCGACCAACCCTTCTTCTTCCTGCGTCCTCAGTGTCTCAATCTCGGCAGCGAAATACTTGCGAAAGTCAATGAGCCATGCACTGTTGATGGACTCATACTGCACCTCGCCCTGACACATGATGGCCATGATCACCGCACGGCGCAGCATGTCATCGCGCGAGAGCGCCAGACCGCGCACGATGGGCAGGCGCTGCTGATCGAGCAGGTCGTAGTACTCCTCCAGCGTCTTGGCATTCTGGCTGTAGGTGACCCCCACGCGACCAATGGCAGAAACACCCAGCGCAATCAGATCACAGTCTGGCTGTGTGCTGTAGCCCTGGAAATTGCGGTGCAAGCGGCCCTGGCGCTTGGCCACGGCCAGCGAGTCTTCAGGCAGGGCAAAGTGGTCCATGCCCACATACACATAGCCAGCCTCCATGAAGCTGTCCAGCGCTGCGGCCAGCATATTGACCTTGTCGGCCGCTGCCGGCAGATCCGCCTGCAGAATGCGCCGCTGGGGCTTGAAACGTTCTGGCAAATGCGCATAGGCATACAGCGCAATGCGGTCAGGACGCAGCTCCGCCACTTGCTGCAGCGTTCTGGCAAAAGACTTCTCATTTTGCTTGGGCAGGCCGTAGATCAAGTCCACATTGATCGACTCAAAACCCAGTTCGCGCGAAGCTGCCACCAAGTCAAACACCTGCTCGGCAGGTTGCTCGCGGTGCACGGCTTTTTGCACATCAGGGTCAAAGTCCTGCACGCCAAAGCTCAGGCGGTTAAAGCCCATGGCCTTGAGGGCGGCCAGACGCTCACGTGTCACAGTACGTGGGTCGACTTCAATGGAGTACTCACCAGCCTCGTCAAAGACAAAACGCTGGCGCAACATCTCCCACATTTGTGCCAGTTGCTCATCCGAAAGGAATGTGGGCGTGCCGCCACCGACGTGGAACTGGCTGACCAGCTGCCCTTTGCCACAATGGTTCAGGTGCAGATCCAGCTCACGCTCGAGGTACTGCAGATACGTGACTGCACGTTCATGGTGCTTGGTGATGATCTTGTTGCACGCACAGTAGTAGCACAGAGAATCACAAAAAGGGATGTGCACATACAGCGACATAGGCGACTTGGCCGCTGCAGAAATTTTGCGTTGCTTTAATGCCAAGATATAGTCACTATCACCAAATGCCTCCACAAACCTGTCCGCAGTAGGATAAGAGGTGTAGCGAGGTCCTGGCACGTCATAGCGACGCAAGAGTTCCGGTGTGACTGCAGTCATGTTTTCTTCCTTAGTGCTGTAACTGTGCAGCAAGATGGCACGCACACTCTTGACATGAATCAAGCACTCACAATAAGGGAAGTGTCAGAATTTGACAGAAATCATCCAAGACCTATAGCAAGCGCCCCGATAGTCCCCGTTTATTGACATTTAACTTTTAATTCCGGCCTTTACACCCGTGTCTACCTCGTGTCTAGGCCTTGCGTACATGACTCCACCAACCATCAAAGTAACCTGCTCCAATTGCAACCTGCGTGAACTGTGCATGCCCGTCGGTTTGAATGACCAGCAGCTGCAGCGCATCGATGACATTGTGGCTACTCGCCGCAAAGTCAAGCGCGGGATGACGCTGTTCCGCAACGGAGAGCCTTTCACGTCGCTGTATGCAATCCGCACGGGCTTCTTCAAGACCTGCGTAGCCACGGAAGACGGACGCGATCAGGTCACCGGGTTCCAGATGGCGGGAGAGATCATCGGGCTCGATGGCATCGTCAATGACCACCACACCTGCGACGCGATTGCGCTGGAGGATGCCGAAGTCTGCGTGATGCCCTTTGACAGCCTTGAAGAGATTTCGCGCGAGGTCACCGCCCTGCAGACACACGTGCACAAGGTGATGAGCCGCGAGATCGTGCGCGAACACAGCGTCATGCTGCTGCTGGGCAGCATGCGCGCCGAAGAGCGTCTGGCCGCCTTTATTCTGAATCTGGTGCAGCGCCTGCATGCACGCGGCTTTTCCTCTTCAGAACTCATTTTGCGTATGACCCGCGAGGAAATTGGCAGCTACCTGGGTCTGAAACTGGAAACCGTCAGCCGCACCTTCTCCAAGTTTGTGGATGAAGGCTGGGTCGAGGTCAAGCAGCGCCACGTCCGTATTCTGGATACGGCCGCACTGCAGCGCCTGGTGAACAGCCAGCACGATTGCAGCAAGCAGCTGTAGGTCTTGGCCACCTGAGTGGCACACACGAAAACGCCCACTGTTCGCAGTGGGCGTTTTTCTTTGCTTCAGGCTGGACCATATGCCAGCCAAACAGCACTGCTGAGGCGATGGATGGCTTATGCCATCAGCGAGTACATGCAAAAAAAATAGCAGCTAGCGCTTGATTGATCAGTGTTTCAGATAGAAATACATCGCAAACACCGATAAAACCAGCGCTAGCTGCTCTTATTTTGAGACAGCACCCATCAATTACTTGGGACTCAGATCAGGCAGATCCTCGTCTGGCGTGACCACATGGTTACGCACCGCGCCTGCAGGTGCCAGGCTTTTTTCCAGCTTTTTGTTGATGTTCAGGCCTTCCTGGTAGTAGTTGGGATCCACCACAGGGTCTGCGCCATCCATGGCAATCATGGCCGTCACGATACCTGCCACCACCACGATGGCAGGACCTGCCAGCACCATCCATACATGGCCATACTTCCACCACGGACCAGAGGCTGGATCCACTTGTTTTGCTAGCTGGGACATTTCAAACACTCTCTTCCTTCAACAGAAAGTGTGCACAGCAACGCCATGCACACCACAGGATCATCTTGCTTAGCGGGGTACCAGGAAGACAGATTTCTCCGTCACATGCCCCTGCCCGCTTTGGGCCGCAATATCAAACTCGATGCCGTGCGAACCAGCGCTGGCCGCACCGTAGGGAATTTGCACCCGCACCGCCACGCCGCGGGTCTGTGCAGGGTCGACCTTCACGGTCTGGCCTTCCACCAGCTCAATGCCATCAATACCCTGCACTGACACCGCATAGGTCTGTGCTTGCTCGGTCGCATTCATCACTTGCAGACGATACACATTTTCGAGCTTGCCGCCTGCAACAATGCGTGCCAGCGAAGCGCGGTCACGAATGACGTCCACCTTCAACGGCTCCCGAATCACCAGGCTCACTGCCATGGCTACAGCCAGCGCTAACAGAATGCTCGAATAAATCAGCACCCGTGGGCGCGCGATGCGTCGCCAGATCTGTGCGCTCTTCCAGCCTTGGTTGAGCGCATTCTGGGTGGTCAGGCGAATCAGACCGCGTGGATAGTGCATGTTATCCATCACGCTGTTACATGCATCAATACACAGGCCGCAGCCAATGCACTCGTACTGCAGGCCATTTCGGATATCAATGCCGACTGGGCAGACCTGCACACACAGCTTGCAGTCAATGCAGTCACCCAGGCCCTGGGCCTTGTAATCCACATCTTTCTTGCGAGGACCACGCTGCTCACCACGCTGCGCGTCGTAGCTCACGATCAGTGTGTCCTTGTCGAACATGGCACTCTGAAAGCGTGCGTAGGGGCACATGTACTTGCAGATTTGCTCGCGCAGATAGCCGGCGTTGCCATAGGTGGCAAAACCATAGAACAGCACCCAGAAAATCTGCCAGCCGCCTTCCATGGCCAGCAGTTCACTGCCCAGTACGCGAATGGGCACGAAGTAACCGACAAAGGTAAAACCGGTCCACAGCGCAAAGGCAATCCACAAAAACTGCTTGAGTGATTTCTTCCAGACCTTCTCCAAGGTCCATCCCCCCTGATCCAGGCGAATGCGTGCACTGCGGTCGCCTTCTACCTTGTGCTCTATCCACATGAAGATCTCGGTATAGACCGACTGTGGACACGTAAACCCGCACCACAATCGCCCCGCAACCGCCGTAAACAGAAAGAGCGACAAGGCACTGATGATCAGCAAGCCCGTCAGATAAATGAAGTCCTGCGGATAGAGCACATACCCAAACAGGTAAAAGCGTCGTGCCCCCAGATCGAACAGCACCATCTGGCGCTCACCCCAGTTAATCCAGGGCAGACCGTAAAAGAGCAACTGCGTCAGCCACACCATGGCCCAGCGCCAGCTCATAAATGTTCCACGAATGGAGCGCGGGTAGATCTTTTTATGCGCCTCAAAAAAAGACACCATTTTTTCCTGGCTTTCCGCTTTGATAGATATCGTTTTATGCGGTTTTTTTTGCTCGGAACTCATGAGCTGCACTCCCTATATCGCACCATAGAAAATGGCGGCACACCGTGCCGCCTTCCATACTCTCTCACAGATTAATTACCTGCTGTAGCGGGTTTATTCGACAGTCCCCAGACATAAGCTGCCAGCACATCAATCTGTGCAGGTGTCAGCTTGTTGCTCTGAGCAGGCATTTCATTCATCTTGCCATTGGTAATGATGTCGATGATGGCCTGCTCACCCCAGCCATGCAGCCAGACGTCATCTGTCAGGTTAGGTGCACCCAGCATGGTGTTGCCCTTGCCGTCCATGCCGTGGCAGGCTGCGCAGATGGTGAACTTGGACTTGCCTTCTGCAGCGCGAAGCGCGTCATGAGGGCTGCCAGACAGGCTCAGCACGTAGTGCGCCAGATTGCGAACATCGTCGGCTGTACCCACGGCTTCTGCCTGGGGGGGCATCATGCCGATACGACCATTGGTAATGGTCTCCTTGATGTTCTCAGGTGCACCGCCGTGCAGCCAGTCGCCATCGACCAGATTGGGGAAGCCCTTGCTGCCGCGTGCATCAGAGCCGTGGCACTGCGCGCAGTTGTTCATGAACAGGCGCTCACCAATGGCCATGGCCTGTGCGTCTTCCACCATCTGCTCGGGCGTCATGGCCGTAAAGCGTGCGTACAAAGGCTCCAGCTGGGCGTTGGCCTTTTCCATTTCAGCTTCATAGGCACGGTTCTGGCTCCACTGCAACTGGCCGCCATAGGAGCCCAGTCCAGGATAGGCAAACAGATACAGCAGCCCGAACACGATGGTGATCACGAACATCCAGACCCACCAGCGGGGCATGGGGTTGTTCAGCTCGCGCAGGTCCTCGTCCCACACGTGGCCAGTGGTATTGTCACTGTCAGACACTACTTTCTTACGAGCAGTGATGATCAGCAAAATGAGGCAAGCCAGAATGCCTGCAACAGTAATGCCTGCGACG
>JAEZZU010000163.1 GCA_023418355.1 Pseudomonadota bacterium
TTTTTTGATAGCTATTAGCGCTTGCTACATAAGCACTAGAGGCCAAAAAGGCTGCAAACGCTTGGGGGCGTCTGCTACCTTTGGTGTGGGCAGATTCCAGCTTTACCCGCTGCAGTCAGCAGAGGACCGCAGCGGAGCACATGCCTTGCTTGCTTAGCGACTCTTAGAACGACACAGTGCCTGAGACGCGGAAGGTGCGCGGTGCACCGGGCATCACAAAGCCGTCACCAAACATGCCAATCCAGTAGTTCTTATTGGTGGCGTTTTCCACGCTGGCATTGAAGCGCACGGGGGTGGTGCCGAACTTGGTGTCGTACTTGGCCATCAGGTCGATGCGGTTCCAGGCGGGGGCGCGCAAGGTGTTGGCGGAGTTGACCCATTGCTGGCCGGTGTACAGCCAACGGCCGCCCACGGTCAAGCCTTGGATAGGGGTGGCCCAGTCCGCACCAATACGGGTACGCAGTTTGGGAACACCGAAGTTTTCCTTGCCCGTATTGACTTGGCGCGACTTGATGTAATCCACACCGCCGAGCAGCGTCACGGTCGAGGTGAGCTGGCCCGATGCACTCCATTCCACGCCCGTTAAGCGTTGTTCACCATCAGCCACTTGGTTGTTGGCACTGTCGGTGATGAGCGAGGGTTTTTCAATGCGGAAGGCACTCACGGTGTGGGTGACTTGCTGCGACTGGAACTTCACACCCACTTCCGACTGTTTGGTTTGCATGGGGGACAGGGCTTCGCCTGCATTGGCGTAGCCCGCACCCACGATGCTGCCGGGTTGCAGGCCTTCGCTGTAGTTGGCAAACAGCGAGATTTGCTCACCCCAGGGGCGCACCACGATGCCCGCCATGGGCGAGAGTTGGCTTTCGCTGTAGTTGGAGGATTTGGTACTGATCAGCGGGGTTTTCACCGTTTGGTAGCGCGCGCCCAAGGTGAGCAGCACCTTGTCGTTGGCAAAGCCCATCACGTCAGCCAAGGCGATGGAGGAGAACTCGCTTTCGTTTTGATAGCCCTTCCACTGGGGTGCAGCCGGGAAGGTGGGCTGCACGGGGTTGTACATATTGGTGGTGTAGCAGTAGTTGCAGGCCGTGTTGTACGAACCGTCCTCAGTTTTGAGGATGTTGTACGACACTTGCATGCGGTGCTGTACATCGCCGGTGTTGAACTTGCTGATCAAACCAGCTTCTGCTGTACGGCGCTTGGATTGGGCGTGCACGTTGTAGATGGCACCGCGGGTGGTGCCGTCGGCCTGGGTGACTACAGCACGTGTGCCGAACAGCAAGCCTTGGCCTTCCGATTGGGAGCCACCGGCTGCCAGATAGCCTTGCAGATTGGGCGTGAAGTCAAACTCTGCACGCGCCAAAGCGCCGCTGTTGGTGTATTCGCCGTGGGTGCCTTGGAACAGGTTCACATCACCCTTAGGAGGAGCCAGTAACTGGCCAACACCCTTGATGGCACCTACGCCCGTGAAGTTGAACATAGCCGGACTGCCACCATCGATCTTGGTGGTGCTGTCATACACATCCAGCGACAGGCGCGCACGGTCGCCCATGTAGTCCAGACCCAGCGCGCCCATACGGCGTTTTTGGTCTTCGCCTTCGGCGCCCATTTCGCCAGAGCCGTACACGCCGTTAAAGCGAATGCCCAGGCGTTGCTCTTCGCCAAAACGCTTGCCTACATCGGCATGGGCTTGCAGATAGCCATCAGACACCCAGGTGGTGGTCAGCTCAGCAATCGGCTGGCTCAGCGCACGCTTGGTGACCATGTTCACAGAACCGGCCACGCTGCTTTGGGGTGTCATGCCAGAGAGCAATACGTTGGGGCCACGCATGACTTCGACGCGCTCAAACATTTCAATCGGCACGGAGTTGGCGGGGGCAATGCCGTACAGGCCGTTGGTGGCAATGTCCATGGCATTCACATCCAGACCGCGCAGATTGAAGTTCTGCAGCAAGTGGCCCTTGTTGGTGGTGAAGACCACCGCGGCATCGTTCTCCAGCACGTCTTGCAGGGACAGGGCAGACCAGTCTTCGGCCAACTCACGCGTATAGGCATTCACATGCACGGGTGCATCCATGGTGGAAGTGGCGCCCAGAATACCCAGACGTGCGCCCTTGGCAGTCTTGCGGCCGGGGGCCAGGGCGGGCAGGTCTTCGCGTTCGTACTGGTCACGCACCTGGACGGTGGACAGGGTGGGTGCGTCTTCAGCACTTGGCGTCGTCGAAGTTTGTGCGTGTACGCCTGTGGTGAGGCAGGTGGCAATGACTGCTAAGCCAATAGCGCTGCGTTTGCAAGGAGAAGCAATGGAGGTCAGCATAAGTAGATTTGTAAATGAGATTACTTCTCAATTGTATTTATTTGTTTGCTTGGCTGAAAACCTTTGGGTAAACACCATGCTGATCGCGTCTGTATGTGCAGGTGTCTTGCTTGTTCCTGTCAGCGTGTTTTTGATAGCTAGCAGCGTATGCTGTGATTGGCTAAAAGGGTAAAAGCCTGTTTGATCGCAAGCGCAAACAAAGTGGCTTACCCTCCGATGTTTTATGAATACGAAGGGCGCTGCTACCAGCGATGGCAGCGCATTGGATATGACCATCTCCCAATCCGGCCCCATTACCCGCCACTATGTGGGCCAACGCCTGTCTGAAATTGCCATCCACAACGGCACGGTGTATCTGGCAGGCCAGGTGCCTGAAAACAACCCACAGGGCGATATGCGCACCCAGACCACGGAGGTGCTGGGTCATGTGGAGCGTCTGCTCCTTGAGGCTGGCAGCAGCAAGGCGCACATCCTGTCGTGCCAGATCTTTATTCGTGACCCCAAGGACTTTGATGTGATGAACGAAGTCTGGGACGCCTGGGTCGTGCCCGG
>JAEZZU010000273.1 GCA_023418355.1 Pseudomonadota bacterium
CGCAAGACGATGCAGCCGGCCTGCAGATGGCAACCCGTCTGAATGCTCAAACGTCTGGGATGAAGGTTGCCCAGAAAAACACCCAGAACGGCATCTCTTTGCTGCAAACTGCTGATGGCGCCTTGGCTGAAATCGTTAACATGGCTGTCCGCATGAAAGATTTGGCCACTGAGAAAGCCAACGGCACTAACAGCACTGAAGATATTGCGGCACTCAACGCAGAAATTAAAGCCTTGGGCCTGCAGGTCAAGGAAATTGCTGATAAGACATCGTTCGCCGGCAAAAAAGTGTTTACCGGCGGCTACCTGGCAACAAAAATTACGTTCCAAGTAGGACAAGATTCCGGTGAGACTATGGACTACACCGCAACAACGGCCACTCTCGGCAAACTGACCGTTGCGTATACCGAGACTACCGCAACGATTAGCGAAATGGAGTCATTCATTAATACTGTGGGTACTCTGCGCTCCGACATTGGTGCTGTCGCCAATCGACTGGAACACACTTACAACAACTTGGGCAACATGATCCAAAACACTGCCGCTGCTCAAGGCCGCATCATGGACGTGGACTACGCCACAGAAACTTCCAACATGACTTCCAAGCAAATGCTGATGCAAGCTTCGACTTCCATGTTGAAGCAGTCCAACAGCATGAGCCAGATGGTGGCTTCGCTGCTGCAGTAATTGGCTGTCTGATCGGTGCATGTTCTATGCACCGATACACCACAAAAAAAAACCGCTGGATTTCCAGCGGCTTTTTGTTTTTTAAGACACCCCATCAGGCTTGCGGCATTTGTACCCCTGCAGCCAGCAGGCTGTGCAGGCTGGCCTGATCCTCTTCATCCATGGATTCAATGCTGCAGCCCACCAGCACTTGCTCACCGAGCAAAAATGATCGGTAGCTGCGCCGTGCGCGTACTTTCAGACTGGCTTGCAGCTGTGTGCCATCCGCCATGGTCAGCGCCACCTGCGGCAATATGCGCCCCATAAACAGCATGGCGGTTTCTTGGCGGCTGCCGCGCAAAGCCACGCCGCCCATGCTCAGGTCTTCAATATCTAGGATGCAGCGCTTGCGGCCAAAAGAAAAGCTGGCGCTGTAGTTTTGCCCCACAGGCACGCCCAAACGCGGATGGCGGCGGCGCTGCAGCTGCAGCAGCTCATCGGGCCATGCGGCCTGCAAGACCCAGGCGTCTGCTGCTTCGCTCCATATGCCTTGTACGGCGCATTGCACACGCACCCCGGCCCCCATATTGGCAATACCAATCAGCCGCGGCGGCAGCGGCTGTGCCTGCCGGGGAATCTGCAGCACCAAGGCAGACTGGCTCACATCGGTACTGCGCAGACTGGCCAGCGCCAGCGGCGGTGCATGGTCTGCGACTTCCAGCCCTTGATCGCTTTGCGCGGCGTACAAGGACAGCACTGCCTGCTGCTCCACCAGCTCCTGCATCACGCGGGCAATGACGGCAGCATCACGCAGGCGGTACAGCGTCATGCCATGGGAGGGCTCGTTATGCGTCTGTGCCACTCACAATCCTTGTTGATCTGAATACGGGGAATGAGGAAAAGTGGCCGCCATTGTCTCAGCCAGCCAGCGCTGCTTGGAGCAGGCGTGTGACTCTGGGGCGTGAGATGCTGCGTACGGCAGGAACCACGGCAGAGACCCATTCATAGCTGGCTGCACTGGCCGACTCCTGAAACGCTGTGGTGAAGTGCTGCATGTGCTGCAGACTGCTTTGCGCATCGTCCACACTCTCACGTGCATGGGCATAAAACTGCTCGACCTGCTCACGCGCTGCTGCCAGAGCGGCCTGCACATGCGGCCAGTGCGGCTGCATGTGCTCCAGTGCGGCATCGTCTTGCGCCGACCACTGATCGATGGACATGGCGCGCTCATCGCGGCGCAGTGGTGCGTTCACCCATTGGCCGGCAGGAAAGCGCTGCCCATTGCCCCTGACCACAAAACGTGCCTGCAGCACGGCCCAGAGCTGTTCTGGCACGGACAGGCGCAGCTGGTCATGGCTGGGGTGCAGCTGTATCTGCAGCGGTGCCAGCGCGCTGGCCAGCGCAAACTGGCTGGCGGTTTTGCTGCGCCCGTGCTGGGCCAGCCATGCGCCGTGTGCGCCTTCCTGCCCCAGCAGGCTAAAGCTGACCAGCTCCTGGTCTTTGTCTCCTGCGGCCTGCAGGGTCTGCGGCGTCCACCCGGCAAGGGTGAAAAATTTGCGTGCGGGTTGCGAGGCAGACCAGAGCAGCCGCTCATCCAGACTGCCTGCGGTGCGGGCAAAGCGTGCGCTCCATTGCAGCTGCAGCTGCTGCAGTGCCTGATGGGCACGCTGCAGCCCTGCCACCGAAGGCAGCTGCAGCTGCCGCTTGACGGCCTGCATCAGGGCGTTTAGCTGTGACTCCAGCTCCTGCACATAAGCCAGGGTGAGCTGCGCCTTGCTGACCTGGGTATTGAATTCCCGGATCTGCTGGGGCACGGCAGCTGCCATCCAGCCACGCGGCCAGGTGCTGGCATAGCGAATCTGGCTCAGTGAGGTGGCAGCCAGCGCAGACGTACTGCTGGCCGCAGCAACGCCTGACGCAGAAGGCGCGCCCGTATGGATGCCAGAAAGGCGCCCAGCAGCCGAAGCGCCTGAGCCTACGCGTGCCGTACTCACAGCGCGTTAAACAGGCTGAGCTGGCTGACCTTGCCGTAGGCACCCTGTGTGGCCTGGATGGCCGCCATCAAGCTGCTGAGCTGGGTGGAGGCCGCGGCATAGTCCAGCTGCGCATAGTCCAGCGTGGAAATCTGGTTGGCCGTGCTCAGATTGCGCCAGTTGGTCTCCAGCGTGGCAATGATGTTCTGCGCACCACCGAGTTTGGAGATTTTGGTGGAGACATTGTCCATGCCCGCATCCACCGCGGCCAGCGCCTTCTCGAGTGCAACGCGCACATCAGGATCGTTGGAGGTCTTTCCCTGCTCCAGCGCTTCAATGCCCACATCCAGCGCATTGAGCCAGTCGGCCATCTCGCCCAACGAGACATTGGCTGGCTGCTCAATGCCATTACCCACGACCACCATCTGCTGCTTGGCATTGCCGCCTGCGCTGTAGCGCTGACCTGCAGGCTTGCTGTCATCCTGCACCACGGTGGCCTGCTTGGTGGCTGTGCCAGAGAAGAGGTAGTTGCCTTCCTGGTCCTTGGTCAGGGTGCTGGCCTTGAGGCCATCGCGCAGTGCCTTGAGGCTGGTGGACATGGCCGCCAGATCGTCCTTGGTGTTGCCACCATCCAGGCCCCAGACCAGCAGGTCACGGGCGTTAAGCAGGTCATCGTTGATGCTGCTGAGCACGGTTTCGCTTTGCGACATGCGGCTGCTCAGCGCACCGATATTGCTCAGGTACTGGGCGATATTGGCTTCTTCACGCTGCAGGCGCGAGATGCGCACATGGCTGATCGGATCATCGCTGGGGCGCGTCAGGCGGTTGCCTGATGCCATCTGGCTCATGAGCTTTTCCAGCTCAGCGTTGGACTTTTGCAGCGAAGCGTTGACGGTGATGTGATATTGACTGCTGGATACACGCATGGCGATAAAAACTCCTCAGAACACTCAGGCCAGCTGCAGCAGGCTGTCGAACAGCTCGTTGGCGGTGGCGATCACTTTCATGTTCGCTTGGTACATCTGCTGGTACTGCATCAGGCTCACCGCCTCTTCATCGGTATTGACGGCGCTGGTCGAGCGCCAGTTGGACTCAGACTGATCACGCACCGTCTTGGCGGTTTCATAAGAGGCGATGCTCTGCTGGGAATACGTACCCAGCTTGCCCACCAGCTGGGTGTAGACGTCCCCCAGATAAATGCCATTGCCCAGAAAGCTGATGCTCACAGGCTGCTGCTGCAGGGCAATGAGCTTTTGCAGGTTGTCGCTATTGCCAGCCTCTTCGGGTGCGCCCGACAGACCCAGCTTGTCCTGCGTGATCAAGGGGTTGATCGTCAGCAGCTGGCTGCTGGAAGCCGGGTTGTAGACAAACAGGTCCATGCCGGTTTTCTGGCTGCCCTGCGTGCCATAGCCTTCACGCACCACATCGTTGATGCGCGTGGAAATTTCCCTGGCCATTTCACGCACGGCGCTGTCCAGCGGGTTGAGCACGTCGGTTTCCAGCGCAGCCAGACCGCCCAGCGTGCCCTGCCAGTCCTGCGCAGACAGCGCGAACTTTTCCACGCCAAACGTCACTTCCAGCACATAGCCTTGCGCGTCTTCGCGGACCACCATGCTGGAGGCGCGGTCGCCCACCACCAGTGGCTGACCGCCCTTGAGCGACAGGTTGATGGAGCCATCAGGCTGGGTCATGGTCTGCAAACCCACCAGCTTGGCCAGTTCATCGACCTTGGCATCGCGCTGGTCTTCCAGGGCCGAGGTGTTCAGCCCTGCGCCATTGGCCTGAATGATGCGGGCATTGAGCTTGGCAATGTCCTGCACGTGCGAGTTGACCTGGTCCACCGCCACAGCGCGTTGCTGCGTTACGGCAGCCTTCTGGCTGCTGATGATCTGGGACAGGTTGCCTATGGACTGGCCCAGCGCATTTGCCTCTTCAATGATCTGCTGGCGCAGGGGGCTGGAGGCAGGCTCCACACTCGCGGCGCTGAGCGCGGCGAAGAAATTGTCCAGCGCGGCGCTCAGACCACCGCCTGCGTCGCCCATCACCTGCTCCAGCTGGAGCATGTACGTCTGACCTGCTTCAAACTGGCCCAGCGTGGAATTGGCGCGCCACATCTGCTGGGTCTTGTAGCTGTCGGCATAGCGCACCAGCGAGGTCGCCTGCACGCCATGGCCAGCAGACAGGCTGCCGTTGCTGGCACTTTTGGCCGTCAGCGCCACGCCCTGGCGGGTGTAATTGGGTGTGAGGGCATTGGCCAGGTTCTGGCTCACCGTATCCAGCGCCACCTGCGAGGCGACAACGCCTGAAAGGCCGTTAAAAAGCATGCTCATCACAAATTCCTTGAAGGGGTGCCCGACATCTGACGCACCAGCACATCAGCAATGCCAAAGGCGCGCTGTCCGGCCAGTGCATCGGCTACGGCAAAGTCCGCCATGGCCAGTGGTGCCTGATTGACTTCCTTGCGCATCGGGCTGTCCTGATCCGCCAGTGCCGCAGTGGCCTGGCGCATCTGTTTCATCATCTGGGCGACAAAAAATGCCTCGAACTTCACTGCAGCCTGCGCCAGTGCCTGCTGCTCTGCGCTGGAATGTGACAAGGCAGGTGCCACTGCCTGCTCGGCTTCGAAGACAGCCTGGCTGGCCACCTGGGTCTGCTGTATGTCCATCAGATCACCACCAGTTCGCCGTTGATGGCGCCTGCCTCGTCCAGCGCCTGCAGGATGGACATGATGTCGTCCGGCGTAGCACCCGTGCGGTTGATGGTGTCGATGATGGTCTGCAGCTTGGCGCCTGCTGGCCATTCAAACATCTGGCCATTGCCTTCCTGCACCATCACATCCGACTGCGGCGTAGCCACGGTCTGCCCCTGCGCCAGCGCATTGGGCTGGCTGACATTGGTGCTCTCACTGATCACCACACGCAAAGAACCGTGCGACACGGCCGCGGCCTTGACCGTCACGCCCTGGGCGATCACGACCGTGCCAGTGCGCGAGTTGAACACCACGCGCGGCAGCTGCTCACCCACCTTGACCTGCAGGTCCTGCAGATCGGCCACAAAGGCAACGCGCTGTGTGGGGTTCGTCGGTGCGAAGACTTCAATGCTGGTGCCATCGCGGGTGCTGGCGATGTCGCCATAGTGCGCATTAATGGCCTGGACGATATTGCGGGCTGTGCGGAAGCTGGGCTGGCGCAGCGACAGCAGCACGGATGGGCCGGTTTCAAAGTCCGAAGGAATTTCACGCTCAATGGTCGCGCCATTGGGAATGCGTCCGGAAGTGGGCGTATTCACGGTCACGCTGGAGCCGCTGTTACCCGAAGCACTCAGGCCGCCGACCACCAGCTGGCCCTGGGCAATGGCATAGATTTCGTTGTCCACGCCACGCAGCGGTGCCATGAGCAGCATGCCGCCACGCAGGCTTTTGGCATCTCCCAGCGAAGACACGGTGACGTCAATCGTCTGGCCCTTGCGGTAGCCCGGAGGGAATACGGCACTGACCATGACCGTGGCCACGTTCTTTAGCTTGGTGCTGCTTTTCTCGGGCAGCTTGATGCCAAACTGCTGCAGCATATTGGTCACGGACTGACCGGCAAACTTGACCTGGGTGCTGTCCCCCGTGCCATGCAGGCCCACGACCAGGCCGTAGCCCACCAGCTGGTTTTCACGAATGCCTTCGACATGCACCAGCTGCTGCAAGGAGCGCACGGTCGCGGCCTTCTGGGCATCGGCAGGCTTGCGCACCTGCGCATGGGCGGTCAGGCTGAAACACAGGCAGGCTAGCCAAGCCCAGCGACACCAGGTACGGGAGTTCAACATACTCAGAATGGGAACAGGGGGCTTTGGAAAATACGCGTCAGCCAGCCCGCCTGGTTGGCATCGGACAGCGCTCCGTGGCCGGAATAGCTGATGCGTGCATTGGCCACACGCAGGGAGGAGACGCGGTTGTACTGGTCAACATCGGACGCACGCACATAGCCGCTCAGGCGCAGCACTTCGTCGCCCTGATTGAGACTCAGCGCACGGTCGCCCTTGATGTAGAGCAGGCCATTGGGCAGGACCTGCTGCACGATGACGGTCATGGAGCCTGTCAGCGCGTTTTGCTGCGTGCTGCTGCCGCCGCCAGAGAAGTTGCGCTGCGCCTGCAGCTGCGCGCCGATATCCACTTCATTGCCAGCGATCACCGGCGGAGCGATGCCTACGCCACTGTTCTTGTTGGTCTGCGTATTGGCGCGCTTGCTGGCCTGGGTCACCTCTTCGAGGATCACGGTCAGCACATCCCCTTCGCGGTGGGCACGCTGGTCGGCCATCAGGCCGCTGCCGCTGTTGGGAATGAACAGGCCGCCACCCTGCGCCTGGCGTGCAGGCTGCTGGGGGTAGGGAATGACGTCGTCTTCCAGCTGTGGTGGCTGCAGGCTGGCGCAGCCACCCAGTACGGCAGCCGCCATCAGCGCTGCAGCGATGTGCTTTACGCTCATACGGCCTGTGCCAGATTGCGCATCATGTCGTCCGCTGCCGAGAGCACCTTGGTGTTCATCTCGTACGAACGCTGGGCAGCAATCATGTCCACCATTTCATTGACGGCCACGACGTTGGAAGTCTCCAGCGCCTTGTGCATGAGCTGGCCAAAGCCTGCTTCACCGGGCTCGCCCGTGGCAGCTTCGCCGCTGGCGTCTGTAGCCAGATACAGGTTCTCGCCCATGGCCATGAGGCCTGCGGGATTCATGAAGGTAGCCAGCGTCAGCGTGCCCAGTTCAGCGGTTTCGCCATCTACCAGCGCAGTGACCTGGCCGGTGGAGCTGATGCTGACATTGGATGCCCCTTCAGGCTTGGTGATTTCGGGCTCCAGCGGTGCGCCCAGACCACCATTGAGGGAAAGCACGCCTTCGCTGTTCCAGCCCAGATTGCCGGCGCGGGTGTAGGCAATGTCACCGCTGGGCAGCGTCACCTGGAAGAAGCCGTTGCCGTTGATGGCCAGATCGGTTTCATTGCCGGTGGTCTGCAGCTTGCCCTGGCTGAATTCCTTGTGGGTGGCGGCAAAGCGCACGCCCGTGCCCAGCTGCATGCCGGACAGGCTCTGGTTGTCACCGCCGGTGTTGGAGCCGGGCAGGCGGGCCATTTCGTAGAACTGGTCTTCAAAAACAGCGCTGTCACGCTTGAAGCCCGTGGTGTTTACGTTGGCCAGATTGTTGGCAATGACCTGCAGCTTGGTTTCCTGGGCCTGCAGGCCGGTCTTGCTCACATGCAATGCGGGATTCATAGCTTTCTTGCTTTCAGAAATTAGTCACGGATCAGGCGGTTGCCTGCATCGACCATGCCGTCCGCTGCCTGGAACAGCTTCATCTGGATTTCAAACTGGCGGCTCAGGTCCATGACGGCCACCATCTCCTGCACGGCCACCACGTTGGAGCCCTCCAGCGCACCGCCGCGCACACGCACGGTTTCGCTGGCTTCCAGGGCATTGCCGTTCATGGCCTCGAGCAGACCCGCCTGGTTCTTGCGCATGGGCGCATCACCATCGACCAGCTTGAGGCGGTCTACGTCCTGCATCTGCTCGCCGTCTTCAGGCAGCACGGAAATCGTGCCGTCTGGCGCAATCGATACAGCGCGGTGCGGTGGCAGCACGATGGGGCCGCCATCGCCCAGCACAGCACGGCCATGCAGGGTCAGATTGCCGTCGGCATCCATCTCCAGACTGCCTGCACGGGTGTAGGCTTCACCGCCTTCGTGCGCCACGGCCAGATAGCCCTTGCCCGTGATGGCTACGTCCAGCTCGCGGCCCGTGCTGCGGGTCGCGCCCGCACGCTGCGAGACCACGTCGCTGCTGCCCTGGCTCTGGTGCAGCGCGTCATAGCCATAGCCCGGCACGGCCTGGCTTTGCGCCACTTCATAGTCCGCGCGAAAGCCATTGGTGTCCACATTGGCCAGGTTATTGGCCCGAATTTGCTGGGCATGCAGCAGGCGCTCTGCGCCGCTCATGGCCGTATAGATCAGCTTGTCCATAAATGCCCGGAAGCTTTAGATGGCCTGCATCAGGGACTGCATGATCTCGTTCTGGGTCGTGATCACCTTGGTGTTGGCCTGGTAGTTGCGCTGTGCGCCCATCAGGTCCACCAGCTCGGTGGCCACTTCCACGTTCGACTGCTCCAGCTGCTTGCTGGCCAGTTCACCGAACTGACCCGAGCCTGGCGTACCAATCAGCGCCACGCCAGACTGGGCTGTGGCCTGCCAGCTGGTGCCATCCACAGGGGCCAGACCACTTTCGCTGCGGAAGGACGCCAGGGCAATCATGCCAAGACGCTGCACCATGCCGTTGCTGTACTGCACATTCAGCGCGCCGTCTGCACCCACCTGCACATTGACCATGGAGCCGGAGGCATAGCCGTCCGCTGCATTGGTGGTGGTGGAGGTGTCTCCGGCATATTGCGTGGTGCCGGTGTAATCAAAAGTGACCTTGACTGCATCTGCACCCTCTGCAGCCCACGACAGCGCAGGAGCCGCTGCGGTATTGAGCTTGCCATCGGTGCCAAAGCTCAGGGTATGGGTGATCTCCTGAGGAGGAGTTGCGCCATCGGTAATGGCTTTGCCACCGGTGTAGTAATGCACCGTCACTTCGTTCGTGTTGGTCTTCACGAAATACTGGGTGATGCTGTGCTGATTGCCCAGCGAGTCATACACCACAGACACGGACGAGCTGTTGTAGCTCTGGGGATTGGCAGGGTCAAATCCGATGGCCACGGGTGCGCCACTGGCATCCATGCCCATGGGTTGCTTCCAGTCTGCCGACAGATTGCCAACAAACGCCACCTTCTCCGAAGCCTTGGCAGGAATCTGGCCTGTAGGCACATTCAGATTGCCCAGCGCGCCCAGGGCATTGCTGCCTTCCTGCATGGCATAGCCCTGCACCTTGCGGCCCATGTGGTCCACCAGGAAGCCGTTGTTGTCGATGTCAAAAATGCCGGTGCGGGTGTAGTTGGTCACGCCGGTACTGTCCGTCACCATGAAGTAGCCCTTGCCAGCAATGGCCACGTCCAGATTGCGGCCGGTGCTCAGCAGACCGCCGTTGATGTCCAGCGTCTGCGTGTTCGATGCAGCCTGCACGCCATTGGGCGACTCGCTCGCATACATGGCAGCAAAGTTGGTACGGCTGGACTTGTAGCCCGTCGTGCCCGTGTTGGCGATGTTGTTGGAAATGCTGTCAAGCTGCGTGTTGATGGCCTGCAGTGCCGAAAGTGCAATCTGGAAACTCATAACGGACTCTTGGTGTGTGTTCTATGTCAGGAAAGCGCAGGCACTGCTCAGACAGCGGAGCCGACGAAACGGGAAATGCTGGAAGGCGACACATCGCCCAGGCCCTGCACCTGCAGGGCCACGGTGCCAGCCGCAGTCAGGCGCACCGCATCCAGGCGGCCCTGCACCTCGATTTCGTAGCGCGCATCATTGGCATCGACCACCGCCATGTCGTAGCGGCCTGCAGGCAGCCCCAGCGCCTGGGGATCCATCTGGAAACGCACATCGCCTGCGGCATGGGTGCCCAGATCGACGGTGGTGAGCTTGCCGTCCGCACCCGTGAGCTGCAGCTTGAGCTGCGCACCTGCGGGCAGATTCACGACGGCATCTACGGGGTTCTGGTCCAGCACCACCGAGCTGCTGCTGACCATGACCTGGCTGCCCACCTGGCTGCCCAGCTGCATGGTCTGCAGGCTGTCGAGAATGGAAGACTGCTTGCCCAGCTGTGACTGCAGGCTCTGCAGCGATTCGGTCTGGCTCAGCTGGGTCAGCTGGGTGATGAAGGTGCTGGAATCCGTGGGCTCCAGTGGATCCTGGTACTGCACCTGGGCAACCAGCAGCTTGGTGAACATCTGGCCCAGTTCCGTGCCACCCAGCGCCTGCGTGATGGCGTCGGCACCTTTGCCCTGCTGCTGGCTGACGGCTTCGGTGCCATTGGTGATCAAGCTCATGCCTGCTCTCCCAGCTTCAGCAGCGACTGCTGCATGGAACGCACGCGGCCCAGCACTTCGGCATTGGTTTCGAATGCGCGCGAGGCAGACATCATGTCCGTCATCTCGGCCACGGTGTTGACGTTGGAGTAGTAGACGTAGCCGCCCTCATCCGCCAGCGGGTTCTCTGGCTCGTAGGCCTTGCGCACGGGCTCGGTGGTTTCCACCACGTCCAGCACCTGCACGCGCGCGGCATAGCTCTCCAGCGTGGAAGTGCCCATCACCGCCGCAAACACAGGCTTGCGTGCCTTGTAGGCCTCATCTTCCGAAGAAGCGGCCGCACCAGCATTGGCCAGATTACTGGCCACGGCGTTCAGGCGCGTGGTCTGCGCCGTCATGGCAGATCCGGCGATCTGCGCAATTTCACGAAATCCCATAGGGCTTATTCACCTTTGATCGCGGACTGCAGGCCACGCATCTTCATGTTCAGGAAAGTCAGGCTCATCTGGAAGTCGGAAGCGTTCTGCGAAAACAGCGCCTGCTCCACGCCTACCTCCACGGTGTTGCCGTCACGCGAAGGGTGGTTAGGGACGCGATACATCGCTTCGCTGCCACCGTTCCATGCCAGTGACAGACCGCTGTCGTCGCCCACCTGTGCCATGGCGGCAGCGAAATCCAGATCGCGCGCCTGGTAACCCGGCGTGCTGGCATTGGCCAGGTTGGAAGCCAGCAGCTGCGTGCGCTCGGAGCGCAAGCGCAGCGCATCGGCGTGAATGCCGAAGGCCTTGTCAAAGTTCAGTGCCATAAGTCTTGTTGGTAGCCTACGTCTGGGTGGCTTTTATGAATTGCGCATTAGATATTTTTTACGCACATGAATCATACTATGACTGTTGTTGCACCTTGTTGCTTCAAAGCGAGTTCTGCAACAGTTCCATCAAGCAACTAAAAGAAATTTATAGCTTATTGCGCACGTATTTCAATGAATTGACAGATAAATGTCTTCAAAACCATTAACTGACAAGCGCTAGCTGCTCGTTTTTTTACAAAATCAGAGATAGCAATTGCTGCACAGAATATATTCAATAAGCACACAAGCTGGACTGTTAAGTGTGGTGTGCATGCTGCAGTTTCCGGCCGCTGGCGCACAAACCACGGACGTGCAGCAGCAGGCGCATGCACGTGTGCAGGCCAGCATCACCGAGTCCCTGCCTGCATCCACGCGCGCGCAGGCCAAGATCCACATCACCGTGACGGCACCACGTGGCGCAGCACGCCAACCCTGCCGCACGGAATGGGAGTGGGGGGAAATACAGGTGCAGCGCTGGCAGCGCATTCACATCCCGGTGTCCTGCAAAGGCGAAGCAGGCAGTCTGGTCGCCAAGGTGCAGGTGCAGGCACCGGTGCAGGTCGCCACACAGGCGCTACCCAAAAACCACAGGCTGCAGGCCACCGATATCACGCCACAGCAGCAGTCCGTGGACAGCCCGGAGGCACTAATGGCAGCTTCACAGCTCGTCGGCATGCAGCTGCGCCGTGCGGTGCCTCAAGGGCAGGTGCTGCTGCCGCAGCACGTGGTGCGGCCACTGTTTGCCAAAAAAGGCGAGCGCATAGAGATCCGCGCCGGCACAGAGGACATCGTGGTCAACGTGCAGGGTATTGCCCTGCACAATGGCTATGCCGGTGAGCGCATCCGGGCGCGCAATGCCCACAGTCAGGCTTGGGTGGAAGGTGTGCTGATTGCCCCCGGTGTGCTGCAGGCCGAAACCACGCAGCCCGGGCATGGCGTCAAGGTGCAATCAGGCGACTGACGCCCAGCAGCTTGCTGGCATAGTCCGGGTCTGTGGCATAGCCGCCCTGCGCCAGCGCATCGGCAAAGGCCTGCACATCATCTCCTGTGTGCAATGCCTTGCGATAGCGCGGGCTGTGTGCCAGCAGCTGCACATAGTCGGCAAATGAGGCATCCAGGTCCTCGTACTGGCGAAAGCTTTCCACTTTGGAGGTGGCCTGCCCTGCTTCAAACTCGGTGGTCGTGGCGCTCAGGCGCGCGCCCTGCCAGCCCTTGCCGGCCTTGAGGCCAAACAGATTCCAGCTGTTGCTGCCATCTTCGGCGCGCAGGGGCTTTTGCCCCCAGCCACTTTCCAGTGCAGCGTGCGCCATGACACTGCGCACGGACACCCCCAGCTGCTGCGCCGCCTGCTGTGCCCATGGGCCAATCTGCTGCAAAAAGGCCTGCTGCTCGGGCTTGAGCGCACGCTTGGGCGCAGCTGCAGAGGTGCCGGAAGCCTGCGTAGCTTCACCCGCAAGGCCCGTCTTTTTATCCTGCGCCTTCAGCTGCTGCGCGGCCTGGTGCGCCAGCCACTGCGCCTGTGCGGATGCCATGGCCGAGGAAGCCGAACCACCTTGCGCAATGAACTGCTGCACATCCCGCGCGACTTCCTGCGCCAGCGGGCTGAAGGCCGCGCCTGCCACATCGCCGCGCGCAGCAGCAATGCCTGCGCCTGCCTGCAGCGGGGTCGAAAAACTGGGGAAGGGCAGCAAATCAGCGCGGACCATACACGCCCTCCACCGCCGAGTTGCCGCCGATGACCTGCTGCATCAGCTGTGCCTGCTCCATGATCAGTTCGCAATTGCGCAAATTCATGGCCTTGCACTCCTGCACCAGCGCTTCCAGTTGTGTCCACAGCCCCTGCATCTGCTGCTGCAGCGGTGCCTTGAGCAGGGCAAAGGCCGCACGCATGGAAGGCGGCGTTCCCGCAGGCAGCAATGCGCTGACATGCTCGCTGCGCTCCTGCGTGGACTGTGTCAGCTGCTCCGCCTGCGCGCTGATGCGCTGTGCCAGCTGCTCCATGGCAGCGGCATCATGGCGCAAGGCCGCATGAAACTGGGCCTTGAGCAGCTCACGCAGTGCTTCGTAAGCCTTGAGGTCCTGCTGCATGCCCTGCGCCAGACGAATCCAGCGCTGACGCGCTGCGACAACTGTGGTCATCAGCCTCGACCTCCATGGTGGCGCACGATCAGGCCTGCCAGCTTCCTGGGGTCAAAGCTGATTTCTCCGCGCGCCAGCGCCTGCTTGATTTCCGCCACGCGTGCCGCATCAATGTCTGGCATGGCTGCCAGCTGGCTGTGCGCCGCCTGCACGCTTTCCGCCTGCGCCCCCACCATGACTTCCGGTGCGACCACGGCGCCCACGGTCGCCGCAGTGGTGGTGGTTTTTTCCAGGGCGGTATGCGTGGGCTGCGCCAGCCTTTGCTCACCCACTGCCGCTGTCAATTTCATTCTTGCGCCTCTGATTTTGCTCATGGTGATGATCGCAGATTCAGATTGCGCCTGCACCGGCGCGGGATGCCTCAGGAAGCACACCCGAACGCAGCAGCTTGTCCCGCAGCTGCTCCAGCAGCGGGGTATCGACCACCGAGCTTTCCAGCTCCGGCGTGAGGTTCTGGCGCTCTGGCAGTTCACCAAAGGTACTGCGCACCTGGCTGGCATGGTCACGCGTGGTCACCAGCAGCTCCACACGGCGGTTGAGTGCCGCATGCGGATTGCTGCTGTCCAGCGGCGCCATTTCCGCCATGCCCACCACCTGCAGCACGCTGGTCTGCGGCATGCCACCCGCCATCATGTGGGCACGTGCGGCCAGCGCACGCTCCATGGACAGCGACCAGTTGGACGCGCCAAACACATTCTTGCTCTGGAAGGGTACGGCATCGGTATGCCCAGCAATCACCAGCTGGTTCTGGATCTCCTGAAACATGGGGCCAATGCGGCGCAGCAATTGCGAGAACGCCGGCATGACTTCTGCACTGCCCAGACGGAACATGCCCGCCTTGTCCGTGTCATGCAGCAGAATGCGCAGGCCTTCTGCGGTGACCACGGTGGTGATGTGCTCGCTCAGGCCGATCTGTGCGCCCGCCTCGCGCACACGGCGCGAGAGTTCTGCCAGCTCTTCGGGGGAGTCCAGCAGTTTCTTGGCATCTGGCTCACCGCCTGTGCGCTCCTGCGGCTTGGGCGTGATGATGGGGTCCTTGGGGATCAGCTGCCCCGGCTGGAACTCGCCAATCATGCGCTCGCCCATGCCCTGAAAGGTCATGTTCTTGGCACCGCCGCCGGCCAGCGCTGCCAGCACTTCTTCCTTGTCACGCGCAGCCAGCACCCACAGCACCAGAAACAGACACATCAGTGCCAGACAGAAGTCGGCAAAGGCCACTTTCCAGGCACCACCGTGCTCATCGTGCTGGTGCTTGCCGCCACTTTTCTTGATGACGACTTCGCCTTGTTCCTGACCCGGGCGCTTAGCCACGCTGCTCCCCTTCATTCATGGCGTTGATCCAGCCTTCCAGCGTGGCAAAACTGGGCTTGAGGTTCAAAGGCACCAGGCGACGGCCCGCGTCAATGGACAGCAGCGGGGGTTTGCCTGCCACGTGTGCGACCAGCACCACCTTCACGGTTTCCATGGTGGCCGCATGCTCATTCACACGCTGCTTCATCACCACGCACAGCGGATCCAGCAGGCCATAGCACAGGAAAATACCGATGAAAGTACCCACCATGGCAGCGCCTACCTTCATGGAAATCTCACCCGCGGTTGCACCGTCTGCCACATAGCTCATGGCCATCACAATGCCCAGCACAGCCGCCAGAATGCCGAAGCCCGGCATGGCTTCCGCGATCTTGCCCAGTGACTTGGCTGGCTGCAGCAGCTCTTCGTGGATGGTGCTCAGCTCCTGATCCAGCACGCCTTCGAGTTCATGGCTGCTGATCTTGCCCATGGCCATCAGGCGGAAGTTGTCCACGATAAAGTGCAGCAGCTTGCTGTCTTCCAGCACCAGGGGATAGCGCTGAAACAGCGGGCTTTCCGCAGGCTTTTCCACGTGTGCATCCAGCGCCTTCAGGCCTCCGGACGCCGTGATCAGCAGTTCATACATCACCAGCAGCAGCTGGCGCTGAAACTCCACGGTCTGCTTGGTCTTGGACATGACATGGCGCAGCTGCAGCCACAGCTCCGCCAGCACGTGCTTGGGATTGCCCAGCACCAGCGCTCCCAGCCCTGCGCCCGCAATAATCAGAACTTCAATGGGCTGCCAAAGCACGGCAAAACTGCCGCCCATCAGCATATAGCCACCAAACACGGTGCTCAGCACAATGACAATTCCAATAAACGGCATCTTTGTCGGCCTCTCTGAATAGGTTAATTCGGTGCTCAGGCACCCTGGAGCGCTGCACGCATCTTGCGCAGCGCATCTTTGTTGATCTGACACACGCGCGCTTCGGACAGCTCCAGCACCGCGGCGATTTCCTTGAGACTGAGATCGAACTCGTAGTACAGCTGCACCACGCGCTGTTCGCGCTCGCTGAGCTGGGACAGCACCTGCTCCAGCGTCAGGCGCTGCACCACCGACTGCGCGGGGTCCTCCGAGCTGCTGGCCATGTCCATGCCCTGTGCCAGCAGTTCATCCAGACTGGACATGGCTTCGGCGGACTCCGCCTGTTCGTAGGCCAGATACTGCGCATCGTCCATGCCCAGTGCCTGCTGGATCTGCTCCACGCTGGGCTCCTTGCCCAGCTGCCGGCGCAAGGCCCGCACGGCATCGCGTGCCTTGTGCGCACTCTGGCGCACGGAGCGCGGACGCCAGTCCTGGCGCCGCAGTTCATCCAGAATGGCGCCACGCACCCGCTGGCGTGCATAGCCGGCAAAGCCTTCATCCACACGGCCGTAGCGGCGCAGCGCTTCCAGCAAGCCCATGAGCCCGATCTGCGCCATGTCACTGGTATCCATGACGCCCTGCGCCTGCGTGGCCAGCTGGCGCACCACCGCCTTGACCAGCGGCAGATGTGCGCTGATCACCGCCTGCTCATCCAGCCCGCTGGGTGCTGGCTGGGCATAGGCATCCTGTGCTTCTGCCCAGGGCTGCCAGGCAGTTCCGTAGTCCACCGCTTCGTGCAGCATGGTGTGGTTTATTCAATGATCAGACGCGACACCAGCACCTGGTCAAAGCCACGCATCTGCACTCTGCCCTCATAGGCATCCATCATTTCGCGCCCCAGCAGCTCAGTCCACGCCTCAATGCTCATGGCCTTGGCCTGCTCCACATCGATCTTGGACAAGGTGCGCACAGCCACCCCCTTGAGCATGGGCAGGTCGGACTTCACACTTTTTTCATGCTTCTTGTCGGAGCGAAACACCAGATCCAGCGACATGTAATAGTTCTGTGCCCGCGGTGTTTCCGAGTTGGTACGCAGCATGACCACCACCTTGTCCAGGGTGATGTAGCTGTACTGGTTTTCATCCATTTGCGGTGCTGCAGGTGCCGCAGCCGGTGTCTTGCTCTGCTGTACCCACCAGAAGGCACCACCAGCCACTCCAGCGCACAGCAGCACTGCCACGACGAGGATGATTACGACGTTCTTGTTCATAGCCTTACTGCCTTTAGATCAAAGCACTGCCATCCCAGGCCTGTAGCGCCTGACCGATGATGGTTTCCTGCTGCTGTGGTGCATGCTGCTGCCGTGAGGCATCGCCCTGGCCAGCTCCGGCCGATGTGCCGCGCCCCTGCGCCACCGTGACCTGTGCATCCGTGGTGCGCTGCTGCAGCTCCTGACGCAGGCTGTCCACCAGCGTGGTCAGCTGGCGCCCCACCTCGGCATTGCTGGCCTGCATATGCACCTGCACAGCACCTGCGGCGTTATGGCTGATACGGATTTCCAGACTGCCCATCTGTGGCGGATCCAGTCGCACCGTCGCCACTTCCGCGCCCTGCAGCTGCTGGACCTGAATGCGCTGTGCCAGCGCCTGCACCAGTGGCTGCTCGCCTTTGTTGACTGCTACAGGTGGCAGTGATGCCGCCACCGTGGATTGCGCGGCATGCCGCTCCGCTGCAGCGGCACCGTGCAACGCAGACGTCGCGGTGCCGGCAGGAGACAGCTCTGCGGTGGCCACGTCCAGCTCTGCCACTTCCCCTGCCTGGGACTGCATCTTGGTCGCTGGCACAGCCATCATGCGCAAGACATCCTGACAGCCCGACTGCACACTGGCGACAGAGGATAGGGGGGAATGAGGAGAAGCAGCAGCCCACGCACTGCCAGACGATGCAGCACTTGACGTTTTTTCCGGCTCCGCCACCGACCAGAGCACGGGCGCGAATGCGGGGAAAGCATCGATTTCCTGTGCCATGGATGCGAGCGCATCCACCTCTTCAGACGGTACCTGCAAAGCCTCTTCCTGCACACCTTCCGAGGCCAAGCTGTTCTGCAGCATGGATGCCGCATCCTGCTGCGCCACACCTTCGAGCTGCTGCAGCCATTGAGCCAACCCCGAGGACACGTCCTGTGCAGGCTGGGGCTGCGCTTGTGCCACCACGGCTGGCTGCGCCATCGCTGGCGCAGGCATGCTGCCTGCCAGCACATTCATTTCAATACTTCCTGCCATGCGTATGCCTTCTGGGCTTCTTGTTGGTTTTCCAGCTGTTGCAACTGCACCCAGGCCTGCTGTTTGGCCTCGGTACATGCCTGATGCGCCATGGCGTGCGTGCGCATCAGCAATGCCTTGTCTGCCGCGGGCAGTGCGTCTGCCTCCGCTGCAGACAGCTGCTGCAGCCATTGCTGCAGCAGCTGATCGAGCTTTTGCACGCGCGACCAGTCCTGCTGCTCAGCCGCCTGCTGCAATTGCAGGGTCATGGCTCGCCAGCGGTCCGCATCAACGCTTGGCATCCGCCATGCCTTGCCAGCCCGCGCGCAGATTGCTCACGATGCCCTGTACTTCGTCGACCTTGGCCACGTCCATATCAATACCTGCGCGGTTCAGATGCTGTGCACAGAAGTCATACAGGCGCGAAAGGTTCTCGACCACTTCGTTACCGGATTCCACTTCCAGCGCGCTGGCCAGCCCCGTCAAGATATCGGCACATTTGGCGATGGATGCGGCCTTGGCCTCATAGCGCTGGTGTTCGATATGCATGCGCAGACGCGCCATTTCTTCCAGCAGGCCATCAATCAGCATCAGCACCAGCTCCACCGGCGATGCCTGTGCCGTCTGAGCCTGCATGTTGACTGCACGGTAGTCGCTAAATCCGTTATCAAAAGGGTTGTCGTACATACATGGAAGCGACTCGCGCACGCTGCGCGAGCCGGTTTACTTAAGAGGTTTTGTTGGAAGAGGCAAACATCGAAGACAGCATGTTGGTCGTGCTGCTCATCTGGTCTTCCAGACCAGCCAGCACAGAGAACTGCGTGAGATAGCGCTGGTACGCCTGCTCATACATGCGGTCAATGCTGCTTTGCTGCTTGTCAAACTGCAGCTGCTGTTTCTGCAGGCTGTCCTGGCGCGATTGCAGCAAGCCCCCGGTACTCTTGGTCCAGGACTCCACATAGGTCTGCAGATTGCCCAGAACGCCAGAACGCTTGTATTCCAGGGTATTGGTCTGGCCCAGCAAGGTCGTCAGCGCCTCAGGATTGGCGGCCACTTTCTTGGCAAAGCGATCACCGTCGAGCGCAATCGTGCCATCACGCTGCGCGGAAATACCAAAGTCGGTCAGGCTCACTCCGCCCACCGAGCTGCGCAGCAGGCTGTTGAGCTTGTTGCGCAGACTGCGAATGCTGGAGTCGCCCGAGAGCGCCCCGGCTGCCACACCGCTTTCTGCATTACCTGCCGCCGTGAGCTTGTCGATGGCCTTGACCATGGTGTTGTAGGCATCGACAAAGCTCTGCATATTGGACTTGGTCTGAGCCTCGTCCTTGGCCACGGTCACGGTCACAGGCTGTGTGGACACCGCCTTGAACTCAATGCTCAGACCTTCAATGCCGCTGTAGCTATTGGTCGACGAAGTCACAAGCTCGCCATTGACACCGCCAATGCGAAATTCCGCGTCTTGTGCGGCAACCAGCTGCTTGCCAGTAACTTCTGTACCGCTGGTGTTCTGGACCTTGAATGCACCGGCGGCGCCTGTACTCACGGCATTGAGCAGCAGCTTTTGCTCCCCATTGCTGTCAGTCATCACGGCGGCGGTGACCTTGCCTTCCATGGCCGCATTGACGGCGCGTGCAATTTCCGTAACAGACAGCTTGCCATCACGGTCTGCATCGGCGTCCTTCAGGTCTACGGATACAAAGCCTGCATTCCCCACAGACAGGGCTACGGTCGATGGCTCTGGAATCTGATGCAGGTTCTTGTCTACCGTGGTGGTACCTGCATCGTCCGTGGTCTGCGATGGCTGCAGACCCAGTTCACTGACGCTGAACAGCGATTGCTGCGCAGTTGCCAGCTGGGTGACATGAAAGCTGTAAGAGCCTGCGGCGGCCTTGCTGGACGCGGTTGCGCTGATTTCTGTAGCGTTGGACACGGTAGCTGTCTGCGCAATCACATCGCCCTTGCCAGACAAGGTATTGAGCGCAGAAGTGAACGTGGTCAGCGCGGACTTCAGCGAATTGAGCGCAGACACCTGTGTCTGCGCCTTGCTGCTGGCTGTGTCCAGCTGCGTCTGGCGTGCATACACATAGTTTTCCGCCAATGCGGTTGCGGTGGAGACGGGATCGTAAGTTGCCACGGTGTGTTCCTCTAATGCATTGAAAGGCAAGCGCTTCAGCGGCTTCCTGTCTCTGTGTGGCTGGCTCTTGCCTGACGCATCCACGCCTGTCCTGCGAGCTCATCCATGCTTTTCTGCGCTTTGCGGGCCTGTTCGGCGCTGGCCTGTTTCAGCCGCGCCTCCAGCACGCACTGCATGCTTTCGTGGCGCAGCAAAGCCTTTTGCATCTGCTGCTGCGCCTGCTGGCTCTGCAACTGCTGCACGCCATAGGCATCACGAAACTGCTGCGCCATTTCCATCAATCCAGACCGGAAACCTGCTGCATTGGCATATAAGGCGACATTGCCCGCGGAATTCTTCAACGCACTGGTCTGCGCCAGATGCTGCAGGCGCTGCAGTTGCGAGCGCGTCTGCTCCACAGCCTGCTTGGCCTGCAGCGCCTGTGTCTGTGCCTGCTGCGCGCGCAGGTCCAGCACCTGAACGTAGCTGCGCAGTGCCTTGCTGTCCTGCCCGCTCATGCCAGTACCTGCCGGAGCTGCTGGCCGGACTGCCCCATATCCGCCGCTTCATCGGTGGCCTGCTGCAGGAAGGCCTGCATCTGCGGCCAGCGCTGCACGGCTTCATCCGTCACCGGATCTGCACCCGGCACATAAGCGCCCATCGGAATCAGATCGCGCACCTGCGCGTAGCGGGCCATCAGGGCCTTCATCTGGCGTGCGTCCGCAAGCTGCTGCGCTGACACCACCTGCGGCATGCAGCGGCTGATGGATGCCGCCACATCAATGGCGGGGTAGTGACCGCGCTCGGCCAATGCGCGCGTGAGCACGATATGCCCGTCCAGAATGGCACGCGCCGTATCGGCAATCGGGTCCTGCTGGTCATCTCCCTCGGCCAGCACGGTATAGATGGCCGTCATGCTGCCCTGCCCCTGCTCACCATTGCCCGCGCTTTCCACCAGCTGCGGCAGCATGCTGAAAACCGATGGTGGATAACCACGCGTGGCCGGCGGCTCGCCCAGCGCCAGTGCAATTTCGCGCCGTGCCATGGCATAGCGTGTGAGCGAATCCAGCAGCAACAGCACGTTGTGCCCCTGATCGCGAAAATGCGCTGCCAGCGTATGGCACAGCTCGGTGGCCATCATGCGCACCAGCGCTGGCTCATCCGCAGGAGCGACCACCAGCACGGCCCGGCGCAGACCTTCCTCGCCCAGCGAGTGCTCAATGAACTCACGCACTTCACGGCCGCGCTCGCCGATCAGGCCAACAATGATCACATCCGCCTCGGTGTGCCGCGTCATCATGCCCAGCAGCACCGACTTGCCCACGCCCGAGCCTGCAAACAGGCCCACACGCTGACCGCGCCCCAGCGTCAGCATGCCATTGATGGCACGCACGCCCACGTCCATGGCTTCCTGCACAGGGCGCTTGCGCAGCGGATTCACGCGTGGCGGCTGAGGTGGCAGCGGCTGCTCACCGCCCAGCCGCCCCTTGCCGTCGATAGGTTCACCCAGACCATTGACCACACGACCCAGCCAGGACATGCCGACCATGGGCTGCTGACGATCGGTGTCCAGCGTGACACGTGCGCCCGTCGCCAGACCATGCGCCGCACGCAAAGGCATGAGAAAAGACACGGCCCCGCGAAAGCCTACGACCTGCGCAGGCAGGCTCTCACCACCAGGCATTTCAATCTGACAGCGCCCACCCAGTGGCAGAGAAGCTCCGGTGCACTCCAGCAGCAAGCCTGTGGCCGCATGCACGCGTGCCGTGGGCTGCGCCACGGGCACATCGTCAAGCTGAATGCTGCGCAAACTCTGTGACAGCATGCTGGGCAGGCCTGTCTGCATGGCTTAGGCCGCCTCCTCAGGCACCAGCTGTTCGCGCACCTGATCCATGCAGGCTGCCAGCCGCTGCTTGCAACCCGCGTCCACTTCCACTTCACCCACGCGAATCCGGCACTCACCAGCTTCCAGCGCCGCATCGGCCAGCAGATTCCAGTCAGGAATACGGCTGCCGTCGAGTTCGCGGATACGCTGCAGATCCGCAGGATGCAGATAGACCTCCAGCGCACCGGTGCGCTGTGGCATGCCCTGCAGGGTTTCTTCCACCAAGGCCAGAATCTGTGCAGGCTGCAGCGTCAACTCGCAGCGCACCACCTGGCGTGCCACGCGCTCTACCAGATCAATCACGTCCTTGCGCAGGCTGGCCTGCCAGTCGGCATGCAGCTGCTGCAGCTGTTCATGCAGGCTTTGTACGGGTGTGCATGCCGCAGCGAATTCAGCGCGCACGGCCTGCATGCCCTGCTCACGCCCTTCCTGCACCCCGCGGGCCAGACCTTGTGCATGGCCAGCCTGCTCGCCGGATTGCAAGCCTTGGGCATAGCCTTCTTCATGGCCACGCTGGCTGGCCTGCTCGAAGGCACGCGCCACGGCCTGAGGATCTGGCACCGTGGCTCCTTCCACAGGCGCTGACTGCTCTTTTTTCTGAAGCAAATCAAGCGGAGGGAATCGGTAAGGACGCATGCTGCTCATTCGACCACCGCTTCTGCAAACAGCTGAATCTCCAGCTCACCTGCATCCACCATGGCCTTGACCAGATCCATGATCTCGCGACGCGCTTCTTCCACACGGCTGAGCGGCACGGGGCCACTGCGGCGCATCTGGTCCTCGAAGCTTTGCGCCTGGCGACGTGGCATGGCACCCAGCACGGCATTGCGGATGGCGGGCTCTGCGCCCTTGAGGGCCAGCGCCCACAGCTCGGCAGGCACGGCTTCGATGATCTGGGTGAGTACGGCTTCCGACTGAGTGGACAGCACAAAGAAGTCGTACATCTCGGTTTCGATCTTGCCCGTGATCTCGGGATCGCGCGCACGCAGCTTTTCCACCAGCTCCTGCTTGTTGCCGGGAATGCGGTTGAGGATGTCCGCCGCCTGCTTGACACCTTCCATGGAGATGCTCTGCGTACCAAAGTCTGCCAGGTACTGGTCGGCCAGCATTTCCAGCTGCTCCAGCAGATCGCGGTCCACCTCTTCGAGCTTGGCCACGTTCAGCACCAGTGCCTCTGTACCCGTGGCTGGCAGGTGCTCGATCACATCCCCTGCCAGCTTGGGTGGCAGAAAGGCCAGAAACACCGCCTGCATGCGGGGGTGCTCCAGCGCCAGACGTTCTGCCAGCCAGCGTGGCGATGCCCACTGCAGACGTGCCAGCTTGGGACGGATTTCATCGCCATAGATGCTGTCGATCACGCTGCCGGCTATCGACTCGCCCAGCGCCATGCCCAGCGAACGCTGCAGGAAGCTGCGCGATGCGCCATGCACACCGCTTTGCTCGCGGTAATCATCAAAAAAATGCTGCAGGGACTGGCGCACGGAGTCCACGCGAATGCCACTCATGCGGGACATCACCTGAGTGACGGCCAGCAGGTCTTCGCGCTCCAGGCAGCGCAGCACACCGGCTGCCGGCGCCTCGCCCATGCTCAGCAGCACGATGGCTGCCTGCTCAATCAGATTGAGTTGTTCGTTTTCAGCTGCCATTTGCTTGCCTCAGGCTTGGTTGTTCGTGGGCTGGTTGTGCTTCTGCACCCATTGCTTGACCACTTCGGCCACGCGCTCAGGCTCCTTGGCTGCCAGGCTGCGCAAATGCTCCACCATGACATCCACCTGCGAACCAGGAGGTGGCAGATCGACGTTCTCCAGCAAAGGCACCATGCTCATCTTGGCCATGCCTTCGCCATTGCCAGCAGCCGCAGCTGGCTGCTGTGCCACACCGGGAACGGCAGATGCAGCGCCTGCTGGCTGCACCGTCTCGGCGGCCGAAGCTGGCTCCGTAGCACCTGCCATCTTTGCCGCAGGCTGCGCCGTCGAAGGCATGGCATTGGCTGCACGCAAGACACCACGTACCAGACGCGACAGCAGCACCAGCACCACGATGGCGGCAATGACCCACAGTGCAGTGACGACCCATTCGTACCAGTGCGCGGGGTCTTCCCACCACTCAGGCAGTGGAGGTGGCTCACGGAACTTCATGCTGGAGACCGCCAGCTGGTCCCCACGCGTAGCATCCACCCCCATGCCTACACGCAGCAGTTTCTCAATGCGCTCCAGATCGGCCGCCTGCCAGGCCTCGGCATCACCGGGGGCAATGCTGTCATCGAGCACCACGGCCACGCTCAGGCGGTTGATTCGGCCCTTGCCGCGCTTGACCTGCACCACACTGCGGTCATAGGCGTAATTGCGTGACACCGCTGCGCGGAAATTGCCATTGGCGTCCTTGTCCTTGGCGCTCTTGTCGTCCTCATTCACATTGATGGGGCGATTGCTCAGTGAGCCAGGCACGCCGAGGGCTACGCCCCCATTGCGGTCGTTTTCCTCGCGGGTTGCTTCGTTCAGAATCCGAGGGTCACCGCTGTACTGCTCGTAGGTTTCCTCGGTGCGGTCGGTGCTCAGGTCGGCAGCCACGGTCACACGGAAATGGCCGGCACCCACAGCAGCCGTGAGCAGCTCCTGGGCATTGCGGCGCAGTTCTTCACTCAGCTGGCCTGCATGCTCTTCGTGCGAGACAGGGTCAAAGCCTTCCGACAGGTCCAGACGTGCGGACAGGAAGTTGCCCGCCTGGTCGGTCAGCGACACACGCTGTGGATCCAGCCCTGCCACGCTGCTTGCCACCATGTGGATGATGGCGGCGATCTGCTCGCGCTTGAGCGTCTGCCCAGGCTTGAGCTGCAGCACCACGGAGGCCGTGCTCTTGTCCCCCGTGTTCACCACAAACGAAGAAGAACGCGCAATCGACAGATGCACGCGGGCGCTTTGCACCGCATCCAGCGTGGCAATGCTGCGCGCCAGCTCACCCTCCAGACCGCGGCGGAAGCGCACATCCTGCACAAACTGGCTCACGCCCAGCGGATCGCTTTGATCCATGAGCTCCAGCCCTTCAGGCAGCTTGGCCGACACGCCCTTGGCCGCCAGCAGCATGCGGGCGCGCGCCAGATCATCTTCAGCCACCAGCACCTGACCAGATTCAGGATGCAGGCGATAGCGCAGGCCTTCGGCCTCCAGGGCAGAGACCACATCGGCCACGACCACGTTTTCACGTGCGCCGTACAGAGGGCGGAAATTGCTGCTGCTTTGCCACAGCAGCATGACCACCAGCGCTGTCACGATGGCAGCGGTCAGCAGCAGAGGCAGCGCCAGACGCTGTGCGGCAGGCGAGAAAAAGGGCAAAGCAGAAGCACGTCCGGCTGACCAGTTGGTCAGCCGTGTTTTAAGAGATGCAAGCATGAAAACTGTCCTGTGGCTCAGACCTGCAACTTGACGACTTCATCCACAGCGCCCATCAGCTTGTTGCGTACCTGCATGAGCATGGAGAAAGAAAGGCTGGCTTCCTGGCTGGCCAGCATGGCACCCACCATGTCGTCGCTGTGCCCGGCATCGACAGCAGCGACACGGTCAGACGCAGCACGCGTGCGCGCATCCACATCCAGCACGGCGCTTTCGAAAACATTCAGAAAGCCAGTGCTGGACTGTGAGGCATGCATGGAGGGCATGACGGCAGGCTGAGGCTGCGCAATGCCGAGATCGCCCTGTGCAAAAGGCGATCGCATCAAAAAACTGGAGGTATCGATTTTCATCCGAGCGCCCCCGCAAGCCGTTCCCAATCAATCGCGGCAACCGCCGTGGGATCCTAACCAGAATGGGGGTATGTTGTTGCACGGACAGTATACTATGCACAACTGATACAAAAAATAGCACATTGACACATACGTCAATTTCTCTCTTTGCATCAAAGCAAATAGCTGTAATTTCTCCAAGCTTTGGCGCATATTCAAACTGCAAGAAACATATCTTCTGTGCATAAATCAAAGACTCTGGATCCTGTCCTCCTGGGCCGCCCTCTGGCAGCCTTTGACGCTCTGGCAGCCTTGCTGTCACGGCATGTCAGCCAGCAGATCCAACAATCCGGCCACCGCAGCCTGAGCTTTGTCATTCAGGATGCGCACTTTGTGCCTTTGCGTCCGGCGCCCGGTGCTGCACAGGACACGACCGAAGCCAGCCTGTCACGCGACACCGTCCTGCAGCTGATGGCGCAGCGCTATGGCTTTGAGCATGAGCAAGGGCAGGCAGCAGCCATTACCCGCACGGAAGAACGCATCGCCAGCGCACTGCAGACCGCAGTGGTGGATGCACTGCAGGCCATCCTGAACAAGGCAGGTGACGTGACCGCCAGCGCCTCCACCCAGCGCTGGAGCTGGCAGGCACAGATACAGGTGGGCGAACATGCGCCCCAGCCACTGCGTCTGGAGCTCAGTTCAGCACACAGCGCACAGCTGGAGCTGCTGGTCCAGCGCATACGCCCTCAGCCACGCCACAGCGAACACAAGACCGAGCCCCTGCAGGTAGAGCTGAGCGCCCTGCTGCTGGAAAAAACCGTCACGGCTGCCGACATTCAAAACCTGCGCGTAGGCAGCGTGCTGCCCATCAGCCTGGAGCGCGCACGCGTGGCCCTGAACGGCCAGGCCATGCTCACCGCCAGTGTGGCTGAGCACCAAGGCAAATTGCACCTCACCGCTTTCGAGAATCTGGAATAAACATGGACATGAACGACAACCTGGATCTGCAAGACTTGCTCAGCGAGTCCATGGTCGACACCCCTGCCGATGCCCAGGCCGCCCCAGCCCCTGTGGCACACGCTCCTGCGCTGTCGCCGTTTCTGCACCGCATTCCCGTCACGCTGACGCTGGAAGCTGGCTCTGCACGCATCACCCTGCAGGAGCTGGCAGCCCTCACACCCGACAGCGTGGTAGCACTGGACACCCCCGTGGGTGAGCCCCTGACCATCAAGGTCAACGGCACAGCCATTGGCAAGGGTGAAGTCGTGGTCATGGGCGATGCCTACGGCCTGAAGGTGGTGGAACTGCAAACCCAGCTGCCACCCTTGACGGACGCATAAGCACCAAGGTCATGACTGTGCATGCACACGGGGCGCTTCGCGCCCTCATTTTTTTGCTTGCTCTGGCAGGCGGGGTATCGGCCGCAGAAGCAGCCAATATTCCGCTGATGGAAAGCCGGCTGGAGAACGGCGTCACCCAGCTGTCGATGAAGACCGAGATCTTCATCCTCATGACGCTGCTGGGCCTGCTGCCCATGATGGTGCTGATGATGACCACGTTCACGCGTTTCATCATCGTGCTGGCACTGCTGCGCTCGGCACTGGGCCTGCAGCAGGGCCTGCCTACCCGTGTGCTGACCGGTGTTGCCCTGATCCTGACCCTGCTGGTTATGCGCCCCGTGGGCGAGCGCCTGTGGAACGAAGCCTTTGTGCACTATGAGCAGGACCAAGTCAGCCTCATGGATGCACTGAAGATGGCAGAAAAACCCATGTCGGACTTTCTGCTGGCACAGACGCATGAGGCCGCGCTCAAGCAGATCAGCACCCTGGCCAAGGAAGGCAATATCGACAATCCGCAGGACCACGCCTTCACCGTCAAGATTGCCGCCTTTGTGCTCAGCGAGCTCAAGACGGCTTTCATGATCGGCTGCGTGCTATTCATTCCGTTCCTGGTCATCGACCTGGTGGTCTCCTCGGTGCTGATGGCCATGGGCATGATGATGCTGTCGCCACTGGTGATTTCGCTGCCCTTCAAGATCCTGCTGTTCGTACTGGTCGATGGCTGGTCGCTCACCGTCAACACGCTGGTCACCAGCGTGCAGGGGATGTAGCGGCATGACGCCCGATATCGCCATTGACCTGATGCTGCAGGCCATCTGGCTGGTCATCACCATCGTGGCCCTGCTGGTGGTGCCCGGCCTGGTCACGGGTCTGCTGGTCAGCCTGTTTCAGGCGGCCACGCAGATCAACGAGCAGACCCTGAGCTTTCTGCCGCGCCTGATCGTGACCTTGCTGGCCCTGGCGTTCAGCGCCCGCTGGCTGGTGACCCAGCTCATGGACTTTTGCGTGCGCTTTTTCCAGTACGCCAGCACGCTGCTTTCCTGAGAGGCCGTTGCATGGAACTGGGGCTGTACCCTTTGCTGTTGTCCTGGCTGCAGACGCTGTGGTGGCCATTTGCACGCACCATGGCGCTGCTGGCCTTCGCGCCGATTTTTGGCGATGCCACCGTGCCCATGCGGGTACGCGTCATTCTGGCCATGGTGCTGGCCATTGTGGTCATGCCCGCTGCCCCTGTGCCCTACGACATTGACCCACTGTCCCTCACCGCCGTGGCTGTCACGCTGGAGCAGGTTGCCATTGGTGCCATGCTGGGCCTGGGGCTGCAATTTGCCACCACCAGCCTGAGCATTTTTGGCTTTCTTTCTGCCTCGCAGACCAGCCTGGCCATGGCCATGCTCAACGACCCCATCAACGGCAGCTCGTCGGACGCCCTGTCGCTGCTGGCGGGCATCGTCGGCATGCTGCTGTTTTTTGCGTTCGATATTCATCTGCTGCTGGCAGGCATCATCGCCAGCAGCTTTGATGCCTGGCCCGTGGGCGAGGCGCTGGGCAAGCTGCAGCTGCAGACCGTGGCCTATCACATCGCCTGGGTGTTTGCGGCCGCCTTTTTGCTGGCCACGCCCATCATCTTTGCCGCCATGCTGGTGCAGCTGGGCTTTGGCTTCATGACACGCATCTCCCCCAGCCTGAACATTTTTGCGCTGGGCTTTTCCGTGGTCACCCTGTTCGGTCTGACCATGCTGGCCTACATGCTGCGCCACCTGCCCATGCATTACCGGCAGATGACGCAGCGCTCGCTGGACATGCTCACCCAGCTCATGCACACCCATGGCGGATAGCGGCAGCGGCGACAAGTCCGAAAAAGCCTCGGACCACAAACTGCGCAAGACGCGCGAGCAAGGCCAGGTGGCGCGCTCGCGCGATCTGGCTACGGCCGTGGGGCTGGTGGCAACGCTGCAGGTCACCGCTCTGTTCATGCCGGACTATCTGCGCAAATTCCAGGGCCTGTTTGTGCAGGGCTTTGCCGACACCTCGGGCGAAGGCGCGCTGGACAATATGTTCGGCACGGTCTGGACCGATGCCGCCTGGCTGTTTGTGCAAATGCTGTGGCCACTGTTCATCACGCCCGTGCTGGTGGCGGTGGCCTCGCTCTTTCCCGGTGGCTGGCTGCTGTCCGCCCAGAATCTGCAGCCCAAGTTCAGCCGCCTCAGCCCCAAGCAGAACCTGTCGAAATTCTTCAAGGCCAAGCACTACGGCGATCTGGCCATGTCCATCCTCAAAGTGATCGCCGTAGGCTCCGTGGTCTATGGCTATTGCCAGGGCAATATGGCGCGCTTTGCCGCCCTGCCCGGCATGACGCTGGATGTGGCCGTGCGCGAAGGCGTGGACCTGCTGCTCAGCGGTGTGATGTCCATCGTCATGATCTTCATCCTCCTGGCCATCATTGACGTGCCGCTGCAGAAGTTCTTCTTCCTGCAGGGTCAGCGCATGACCAAGAAAGAGGTCAAGGACGAACACAAGAACAACGAAGGCAATCCCGAAGTCAAAAGCCGCATGCGCCAGATCCAGCGCCAGCTCGCTCGCCGCAGCATCCGCGCCACGGTGCCTGAGGCCAATGCCGTCATCGTCAACCCCGATCACTATGCCGTGGCCGTGCGCTACGACACCCAGCGCGCCGAAGCGCCTTTTGTCGTGGCCAAGGGCGTGGACGAAATGGCCTTCTACATCCGCGAGATTGCCCGCCAGCACGGCGTGGAAGTCGTCTCCGCCCCACCGCTGGCACGTGCCATCTACCACACCAGTCAGGTGAACCAGCAAATTCCGGCAGCCCTGTACCGCAGCATCGCCCAGGTGCTGCACTACGTGCTGCAGATCCAGGCCTTTCGCGCAGGCAAACGCCCCCAGGCACCTGAGCTGCCCAAGGTCATGGACGTTCCCAAAGCCATGTCAGATCCCGATCCCACCCCGCAACCATGAATTACTTCACCACACTGCGCCAGGCGCTTGCGCGCCACCAATGGGCTGTGCCCGTGTTCCTGCTGGCTTTGCTGGCCATGGTCATGCTGCCCCTGCCGCCCATTGCGCTGGACATCTTCTTCACCTTCAACATCGTGGTGTCGCTGGTGGTGGTGCTGGTGGCCGTCAGCGTCAAACGGCCGCTGGACTTTTCCATCTTCCCGACCATCATTCTTGCCACCACACTGCTGCGCCTGGGCCTGAACGTCGCTTCCACCCGCGTGGTGCTGCTGCACGGCCAGGATGGCCCGGACGCCGCCGGTCACGTGATCGAAGCCTTTGGCAATGTGGTCGTGGGCGGCAATTTCGTCGTGGGTCTGGTGGTCTTCGTGATTCTGATGATCATCAACTTCGTGGTGGTCACCAAGGGAGCAGAGCGCATCTCCGAAGTGTCAGCCCGCTTTACGCTGGATGCCCTGCCCGGCAAGCAGATGGCGATTGATGCCGACCTGAACGCCGGCCTGATCAACCAGCAGCAGGCCCAGACGCGCCGCAAGGACGTTGCCACCGAAGCCGACTTCTACGGCGCCATGGACGGTGCCTCCAAGTTCGTACGTGGCGACGCGGTAGCGTCGATTCTGATTCTGATCATCAACCTGATCGGCGGCGTTGCCATCGGCGCGCTGATGCATGACCTGCCGCTGGGCGAATCCTTCCGCCTGTACGCGCTGCTGACCATTGGTGACGGCCTGGTTGCCCAGATTCCTGCGCTGCTGCTGTCGGCTGCCTCGGCCATCATCGTGACCCGTCTGAGCGACGCGGCGGAGTTCTCCGATCAGGTCCAGCAGCAGATGCTGGCCAACCCTTCGGTGCTCTACAGCGCCGCTGCCGTGATGCTGGTGCTGGGACTGATCCCCGGCATGCCCTGGCTGCCCTTTCTGACCTTTGCCGCCGTGCTGGTGCTGGCCGGGTGGATGATGGCCAAGCGCGCCGCCCTGCCCCTGCCTGCCGAGAACGACACGGAGCTGCTCAAGACGGTCACGCAGGCCGCGGTCGACGAATTCAACTGGCAGAACCTGCCCGTGACCGAGCAGCTGTCCGTGCGCGTGGGCTACCGCCTGGTCAGCCAGCTGGACCCCGCACAGGGCGCGCCACTGGCGGCACGTCTGAAAGGCGTGCGGCAGACGCTGTCGGAATCCATGGGCTTTGTGCTGCCGCCCGTGCATGTGCGTGACGATCTGACCCTGCCGCCCAACCAGTACGCCATCCTGCTCAACGACACCGTGGTGGCGCGCGCCGAGGTGCATGCGGACAAACTCATGGCCATTCCTTCGCCGAATGTGTATGGCCAGCTCGACGGCATTCCCGGCATTGAGCCGGCCTACCAGCTGCCTGTGACCTGGATTGACCCCAAGGACAAGGGCCACGCTCTGGGCCTGGGCTACCAGGTGGCAGACTGCGTGAGCATTGTGGCCACGCACATGACGCGTGTGGTGCGCCAGATGCTCGATGAACTCATCCGCCACGAAGACGTGCACGCCATGCAGGAGCGCCTGACCGCACTCAGCCCCAAGCTGGCGGCTGCGCTGGAAAAAGCCTGCCCGGCCCACATCCAGCACGCGGTCTACAAGTACCTGCTGCGCGAAGGTGTCTCACTCAAGGACATTGTGCAAATCGCCACTGCGCTGGTGGACAGCAGCGAAAACACCAAGGACCCCATCCTGCTGGCTGCCGAAGTACGCTGCGCGCTGCGCCGCCAGATCTGCCACAGCCTGATTGGCACCCAGCCCGAGATCAAGGCCTTTACGCTGGGCACGCAGCTGGAGCAGCTGCTGCTGGGCGCCCTCAACACGGCGCGCCACGGCAACAAGAAAGTGCCGCTGGACAGCTTCCCCGTCGACCCCAACCTGCTGAGCCAGCTGCAGGAGCACATGGGCCACGCGCGTGACCTGATGAAACAGCAGGGCACTGCCCCCATCCTGCTCGTCACCCCGCAGCTGCGCCCCCTGCTGGCGCGCTATGCCCGCCTGTTTGCGCAGGGGCTGTCGGTGCTGTCGTTCAACGAAGTGCCGGAAGGCAAGGAACTCAAGGTGCTGGGCTCCGTCGGTTAAAAAACCATAGCTGTCAGCGCTCAAATAAAAAGGACTTCAAATAGAAAAGTATTTGAAGTCCTTATTTATTGGGCGCTGCAAGCTCTCTTTTTCAAAGTACTACACGTTCCTGCATCCACTCCGGCAGGTGCACCTGCACCTGGTCACAGCCCTGTACCAGCTGCATCACCGGCGCGCCTGCACGCACATAGGCCACCTGGCGCGTGCGCGTGCTGCCAGGCCAGTCTGCCAATGGCAGCACCATGACATCGATAAAGCGCAGGTCTGCGTCTTCCCAGAGCAGGCGTTCAAACAAATCGGGGCGCGCTGCCATCTGGCGCACATGGGCCATGTCGCGCGCAGCATCGCCCCCCTCTTCCTGCACCCACTGCGCAAAACGCGCCAGCCACTGCTTTTGCATGTCGGCTGCGCAGCGCTTGACGTTGATGAAACGTAGCCCCGCCTGGCGCTCCTGCAGCAGCTCGCGCGTGACCACGCCGTTGTGCGCAGCGCCGATGTCTACCTGCATCTGCAGATAGGTAAATCGCGCCTGTGAACTGCGCGCCGTGGTGCGCCAGTGCTGCAGCTCGGCCAGCGCATCACGTATGCCGAACAAAGCCAGCATGCCCTTGCCGGTGCGAGGTGCCAGCAAGTCCATGGAACGGTCATGAAAAGGCACGGAATCTGCCACCAGATGAATGCGCCCGGCATCCACCCAGACACGCTGAGAGCCCACGAAGGGAGCAACGCTGACCTGTCCACCGGCTTCACTACGGCGATACAGGCTCATCAGTGTCAGCTGGACTTTAGAGCTGGAAGGGGTAACGCTGGCCGTGGACATGCAATGTTAACAATTGGGTCTTTCATAGAGGAATACGCCCATGCAGCTGCATTTCATATATCCTCAACGCAAATAATAGAGCCCAACATTTCTAACACTGAACCCTGCAAAGAAGCTAGGTGTTATCCCTAGGTATTTTTGACTTCCTGTGAACTCTAGGCGACCAAACACGCAAAAAACTCAAACGAGGAGACCCGCATGATCCCCGACAACCGCCCGGTGCTTGGCCGAGATCTGGACGCAGTGCGCCAGGAATTTGGCCTGCTGACCAATGACATCATCTGGGTGCTGAGCATGTCCATCACCCGCTGGACGCAGATCGTGCGCCAGGCCCCCGATGAACCCGTCAAAGACCCGACACTGGCGCTGCTGGTGCGCTTCCTCGCCCAGCACCCGGAGCTGGCCGTGGTGCCCAAGCAGCCCAGCGCTGCCGAGCTGTTTGCGCTCATGAATGAAGCTGCTGATGTAGAGCCCAAGCGCTTTGCCACCTACTTTGGCGCAGAAAGCTCGGCCGCCTACCGGTGGATGAAGTCAGATGCCCGCCCATCGTCCACCGTCACGCGGCTGATGCACTTCATGAAAACCGCCTTGCTCATGCAGGACAACGCAGGCCGCACGCAGATGCTGGAAGACTGGCGCAAGACCGTGGAGCAGGAGGCCAAGACCCGCGGCGTGGATGATGTCTTCAAAAGCGGCCGCTGGAGTACCACACCCATCGTGGACAACGGCGCGCCCTCCTCCCCGCTGCCCCGCAGCAAGGCATAAAAAAACGCTGCGCCAGGCAGCGTTTTTTGATTCAGCCAGGCTGCAATCAGGCAGCTTTGGCCTGAGCCAGCAGAGTGTCGGCATCCGACACTTCAAACTTGCCAGGGCCTTCCACGTTCAGTGTCACAACCTTGCCATCCTTGACCAGCATGGAGTAGCGGTTGCTGCGCAGGCCCAGGCCCTTGCCGTTCAGGTCCAGGGTCAGCCCCAGTGCCTTGGCCAGTGCTGCATCGCCATCGGCAATCATGCGCACCTTGCCTGTCGCCTTTTGATCGCGGCCCCATGCACCCATCACAAAGGCGTCATTGACGGCCACACACCAGATTTCGTCCACGCCAGCAGCCTTGAACGCTTCAGCCTGCTCGATGTAGCCAGGCAGGTGACGCTCGGAGCAAGTGGGGGTAAATGCGCCGGGCACGGCAAACAGGGCAATTGTCTTGCCAGCCACTGCTGCGGGCAGCTCGACGGGGTTAGGGCCAATGCTGCAACCATTTCCCTCTACCTCGACGTACTCCATCAGCTTCACTGCGGGCAGCGTATCTCCAACCTTGATCATGTGTGTCCTCCAATGACGGTTCAAAAATGGCTTTACCTGTTTTCCCGGCATTACGCGCAGGTCAGGCCAGAAAACAAAAAAGCGACCCACATTGTGGGTCGCTTTTCAAGACTATGCAGTCAAAGCAGTTGAATGCTTAAACCAGACCAGCCTTTTGCACCAAGCGGGTAGCTACCCAGTTCTTGGTCTTGGACAGAGGACGGCTCTCGGTGATCTCGATGGTATCGCCCATCTTGAATTCACCGTTTTCGTCATGAGCGTGGTACTTCGAAGACTTCACCACGATCTTGCCGTAGATGGGGTGCATCACGCGACGCTCCACCAACACGGTCACTGTCTTAGCGCGCTTGTCGCTCACCACCTTGCCAACCAAGGTGCGCTTGAGGGATGTTTTAGCTT
>JAEZZU010000306.1 GCA_023418355.1 Pseudomonadota bacterium
GGATCAGCTGCTCGGTGTAGTTCATCAGGTCCTGGTAGTCCCAGTACGTGGCGTAGAACTCCATCATGGTGAACTCGGGGTTGTGGCGCACCGAGATACCTTCGTTACGGAAGTTGCGGTTGATCTCGAACACGCGCTCAAAGCCACCGACGATCAGGCGCTTCAGGTACAGCTCGGGGGCAATGCGCAGGTACATGTCCTGGTCCAGCGCATTGTGGTGGGTCACGAAAGGCTTGGCGTTTGCACCACCGGGGATGGGGTGCAGCATGGGGGTTTCCACTTCCAGGAAGCCGTGCTCCACCATGAATTCGCGGATACCAGCCACGGCCTTGGAACGGGCCACGAAGCGCTTGCGTGCGTCTTCGTTCATCATCAGGTCCACGTAGCGCTGGCGCACCTTCTGCTCGGGGTCGGCCATGCCGTGGAACTTGTCGGGCATGGGGCGCAGGCTCTTGGTGAGCAGGCGGATCTTGGTGGCCTTGATCGACAGCTCGCCGGTCTTGGTCTTCATCAGCGTGCCTTCAACGGCAATGATGTCGCCCAGGTCCCACTTCTTGAAGTCGGCGTAGACGTCTTCGCCCACGGCGTCGCGGGTCACATAGGCCTGGATGCGGCCGGTGGCATCCTGGATGGTGGCAAAGCTGGCCTTGCCCATCACGCGCTTGAGCATCATGCGGCCGGCAACGGATACGCTCAGACCTTCTGCTTCCAGCGCTTCGGCTTCCTTTTCACCATGGGCTTCGATCAGCGGCAGGGCACGGTCAGCAGGTTTGAAATCATTGGGGAATGCCGCTGTACCTGCAGCCTTGGCGGCTTCGCGCAAGGCTTTGAGTTTTTCGCGGCGCTCAGCGATGAGTTTGTTTTCGTCTTGGGGGGCAGCGTTTTCTGCCACTGGTGTGTTTTGAGGTTCAGACATGGGTGAGCGCAGCGCAAAGGCTGGTAAGACTTGCCAAAACCCGCTATTTTAGGTTTTTGTGCATCCCGGTGCATGCAGGGTGTGCAATTACAAGGCTTTCTTGCTGACGGCGGCGCAGATTCAGCAGGCAAAACAAAAACAATAGCTGCCTGCGCTTGCATTTATTGGGTTTGAGATTCAAACAATATTCAATCGCAGATGGCATCAGCGCAAGCTGCTATTTTTTGTGTATCACACAATGCCTGCACGCTCGAGCGCATCAGTCACCAGCTCCAGCCGCAGCAAGGGGCTGGCGGTTTCCAGCAGCTGCAACTGCAGGTCTTCACCCAGCGGCAGCAGCTCACACCAGCGGTTGGCTACCCAGCCGCATTCATTCCAGCGTGCATCATCGGCCGGCGGCATGAGTGGCTGCTGCGGCAGCTTGCTCAGCACCTGGCGCAGTGCGGTGGCGCTGTGTGCCAGGTCCGAGGGAATGGCGACCGACATGTCGGCGGGCAGCAGATCTACATCGGCCACCCAGATGCCACTTTGCAGCTGGCGTGAGCGGGTGATGCGAAAACGCTCGTAACCCAGCCCCTGCAGCAGTGACAGTTGCGGGCTGGCCGCCGAGAGCTCCGTGATCTTGGCCAGCGTCCCCACGGGGTGAAAGCGTGCTTGCGCTGGCTGACCAGGCTGCTCACCCTGCGAGTGCGTCAGCGTCACCACGCCAAAGGGGGCATCCTGCTCCAGACAGCAGCGCACCATGATGCGGCAGCGCTGCTCAAAGACGCGCAGCGTCAGCCTGCCATCCGGGAACAGCACGGTGCGCAGCGGGAACAGCGGTAAAGAAACCAGGGTCAGAGGAGGATTCATGGAGCATTACGGCAATACGCTGGATATGATGGCCTGCAGTGCCGCAGTGCTCGCGTAGGCAGAAGTCCCGGACCTTTGCCTGCGCAGCTGGCTTTTCTCGTAGTGTTTCAAGCGCTTTCAAACTACATGATCGTTCAAATTCTTCAGTTCTTGCTCGAAGTAGCATGCGGCCTGGTGGCCGGTGCCTGCTTGCTGCGTCTGTACATGCAGGCCCAGCGCATTCCGTTTTCCAACCCTGTCGGGCAGCTGGTGTTTGCATTGTCGGACTGGCTGGTCATGCCGCTGCGCCGAGTGATTCCCAACCGCAGCAAGTACGACCTCTCCAGTCTTGTCGGTGCCCTGCTGGTCATGCTGGTGCAGTACGTGCTGGTCTGGCTGCTGATGGGCGCGGTGGGCAGCCCTGCCATGATCGTGCTGCTGGCCTGCTTTGGCCTGCTGCGCATGGTGCTCACCGGGCTGATCGGCATTCTCATCGTCTATGCCATCCTGAGCTGGGTGCAGCCACATTCGCCCATTGGTGGCGTGCTGTACCGCCTGAGCGAGCCGGTGCTGCGCCCCCTGCGCAAGGTGATTCCGCTGGTTGGTGGCGTGGACCTGTCCGTGCTGGCGGCGATTGTGATCTTGCAGGTGCTGATGATGGTGCTGGGCCATCTTCAGCTCACGGCGCTGGGTGCGCTGTATTGACAATGGACAAAGCGCGCATGTCGCCGTTGCGGCGGCTTCAGCCATAAAAAAGGCTCCTTATTCAGGTAATGCCGTTCACTTAAGCCAAGTGAACGGCATTTTTCTTTGATTTGTTGTGGATACTTGCTCAGTTGTTTGTACTGAGTTTGACGTGGTTTCCAAGACTTTCCCACTACCCAGTTTTGCTGG
>JAEZZU010000340.1 GCA_023418355.1 Pseudomonadota bacterium
TATATTCATTGCCAATATAACTTCGAAAAGAAATATCTTTTTTATTTTCCACATTAGGCAATGAATCATAATCTGATGAGTATATTGCTACGCCTCCTGGAGCATATCCGAGTAAAGTTCCAAAAGGTTCGTATTCACTACTTAATAACCCCATGTTATAGCTCCATCTTAATAATAAATACATGCTAGCCATAACTATCAGTGTACGCCTATAAAATATGAAAAATCCATTTTTTTGATATAAGAAACTTATCAATAGTTAGTTAAATAAAAGCAACCTGTTAGCACAAAAAAGCTCCCAAGAGAGATCGCCATTTATAGCAACAGTTCCGATGCTCCCTTCTGTGGGTTCTTAGTGTTTTAAATATGTCTGCTATATACCGGGTGAAAAGTGGTTTGATTACTATCTTTACAAAACAATGAGTTCTTTTATTTTCACTTTCAAAAAATGACCTATTTAGCGGTATAACTATTTACAAGAGTTACCCTCAGTTAAATAGACCATCCCTTTTAAGCCCCAATCTAGGGGCTATTTTTTTGCCTTTAAAAAGCCTCTGTTTTCTTAAAAGCTCGCTGTTGTTGTCTTACACAGCCATCAATTTAAAATATTTGGAAATACTTTTGCGTATTTTGAAATACCAACTATATTTAAGGCGATATTTAATTGTATAAAGCAACATATTTAGCCCAACGCTGTGTGGGCTTTTTTTATCCATACAATTTCTGGTACTATAACTTTTAAGGCTCTCACCATTACAGAATCAAGATAAAATCACGTTTTCAAAATATGAACCTTATACACAACCTCCCGATCACAACCATACTTATCGTTACCTCCCTATTTCTTTGCGTTGTATTTATTCTTATTAGTGATAACTATCAAGCAGACGTGACAACTCTATTCTTTAAAGCTTTTATATATCTACTTGCAGCTATCTCCTTCTTAAACTTACTTTTTTTAATTAGAACTTTCATTGGCTGGAACTAATGTAAGCACTCCGTTCTAATGTAATCTTGCAAATACAAAGTTTGTTTTTCGTTCTCAACTATCATTTTTCTGAGACGCCAATAATCTTGTTCAGCTGCTTCACTAAGTCGTGCGGAGCTTTCATTGCCTCCGCTTTCGAAGGTATTCGCTTCGGGTTTTGGACATTTGGCGTTGACGTACACGCGCTTAGTACCATTACTAACATCATTGCGCAGCTTATCAATTTCAGCTTTTGCATTTGAGAGATCCATTGTGTGAGTTTTGTCGAGTTCGTGAAGTGAGTTAATACGTTTTTGGTAATCCTCATTAATTTTGACCTGCTCTGTCAACTCAACGAGTAGTCCGGCATTTTTGGTATTTAACTCACCTATCCTCTCGTGTTGTTTCCACATTCCCCATATGGCCACCCACGCAGCGATATATAACAATGCACTGACTGTATTCATGGTATCCACTATATAGATAATTAAAAGTTAACTTGCCGACTTTTGTAGTGTTCTATAACTTTCTGGCGCGTTTTTCTAAACTGGCTTTATCAATACCGCATGTATTGTCAGTGAGTCTGTTGGCGCCAAATACAATCATTGATATCGCGAGTAACATAAAGCAAATTACTACCACTATAAGTTTCCATGACATATAGCCGCCTCCGCTTCTCTGCGATTACCTCATCGTTATAGAAGATAAAGAAGCCGTACTGACCAGCTTTATTGATTACTTTGCACTTCACGCTTAACCTTTGATAGCATCAAGAATAGCCCTTTAAAAACAGGATAGACAGTATGCATAAAAACAAAGCTATATTAGTATGTTTTGTTATCGCTTTAGTAACAGCTTGTTCATCAAACACTAACCCCCAAACTAAGTCAGATACTTGCGAGATAAAAATGGATACTCCCGAAGGTAACTTGCCTGGGAAAATAGAGCAGTCCAGTGGAAATAGTCCCGAATGTAAAGCGATTGAAAGAGCTATAGATAAAGCTATCTAACATATGAATTAGACAGAAGCTAGTAAGCGAGTTTTCATTGCAGAAAAGCCCCAATCATGGGGCTCATTAAAAATTTACAGCTATTTATTGATAATGGTTACTCGCTTTACATCAACTTCTAATGAAGCCCACTCTTTATCAATTTCACCATCTAAACGAACTTTTGTTTCAGGTGTCACAACCTGTCCACGCCAGCGCCTATCATCAATATCTACAGCAATTGAGCCAGTACTATCTTTAAATTCGTAAAGCTCTTTACCAATCTGTTTAACAATATGACCTTCAAGTGAAACCCATGCATCATCAGGAAGCTCTTTCGCTTGAACGACAGTTGTTACTGCTTGAGCTGTTGCAACAAACCCACCTTTTGGACTAACAGAACCATCATTCGAAACAAATCCACCAGCATGGTTATTAGCTAATACGCCAAATGAAGCTGCTGATAATACGAGCGCAATAACTGTCTTATTCATAATAATTCCTTTTGTCTGTTAATTTTTTATAGTTTATCAATTAAACCTTAACAGAATCTTAAGGCAAATAATTAACACTTTAGATCGGTTATTGCACATAGCAGCACATGTAACTCTGACCAATCGTGACAGAAAATCTTATGTTTATTTTAACTATAAAAAAGACCGCCTAGGCGATCTTT
>JAEZZU010000341.1 GCA_023418355.1 Pseudomonadota bacterium
CTGGGCGTGGGCAACCAGTCGCTGGGCCTGACCGAAGTGGCCTACCAGAACGCGTTGGCCTATGCCAAGGACCGCCTGCAGATGCGCAGCCTGTCCGGCACCAAGGCCAAGGACAAGCCTGCGGACCCGATCATCGTGCACCCCGACGTGCGCCGTATGCTGCTGACCGCCAAAGCCTACGCAGAAGGTGGCCGTGCGCTGTCCACCTTCTGCGGGCTGCTGATCGACAAAGAACTGCACCACCCCGACGAGAAGGTGCGCAAGGACAGTGCCGAGCTGGTGGCGCTGCTGACCCCCATCGTGAAGGCCTTCCTGACCGACAACGGCTGGATCTCCACCACCGCCGCGCAGCAGGTGTTTGGCGGCCATGGCTTCATCAAGGAATGGGGCATGGAGCAGTTTGTGCGCGACAACCGCATCAACATGATCTACGAAGGCACCAACGGCATTCAGGCGCTGGACCTGCTGGGCCGCAAGGTGCTGGGCAACCAGGGTGCAACCCTCAAGAAGTTTGGCAAGCTGGTGGCGCAGCTGGTGGAGGAAGAGGGCGTGAACGAAAAGATGGCTGAGTTCATCAACCCCATCGCCGTGCTGGGCGAGCAGATGACCAAGTTCACCACCGAAATCGGCTTCAAGGGCATGCAGAACCCCGACGAAGTGGGCGCTGCCGCCGTGGACTACCTGCGCGTGGCGGGTCACCTGGTGTTTGGCTACTTCTTCGCCCGCATGGCCCAGGTGGCACTGCGCAAGATTGCCGAAGGCAATACCGACCCCTTCTACCAGGCCAAGCTGCAGACCGCGCGCTTTTACTTTGCGCGCCTGTTCCCTGAGACCGCTTCGCTGATGCGCACTGCACGTGCTGGCAGCAAGGTGTTGATGGATACGGATGCTGCTCTGCTTTAAATAGCTGCAGCCGCTTGTATTTCCAGCAATGTGTAGGTGTTTGATTCGGAGATTCCCATGAAAAAAGCGCTAGCAGCTCTGGTTTTTGTAGCTATCGGTACGCCCGTCATGGCCCAGATGTCGCCCGTCGGCCTTTGGAAAAACGTGGATGAAAAAACCGGTGCGCCCAAGTCTGAAGTGCGCATTACCGACAGCGGTGGTGTGCTCACGGGCAAAGTGGAGCGCATTCTGCGCGAAGGGGCCGACCCCAACGCCGTCTGTGACAAGTGCACGGACGACCGCAAGGGCAAGCCCATCGTGGGCCTGGAAATCATCCGTGGTGCCAAGCAGGCCGAAGGCAAGACCGTCTGGGAAGACGGCAAGATCCTCGACCCTGAAAACGGCAAGACCTACACCCTGCGCCTGACCCCGGTTGAAGGCGGTCAGAAGCTGGAAGTGCGCGGCTCCATCGGTCCGTTCGGACGCACCCAGACCTGGGTGCGCGTGCAGTAAGAAGTACTCCGCTGACCCGGCCTGCAGCGCACTGTCCTGGTGGGGTGCCATGCAGCGCCGAGGCTCGGCATTCAATGGAACACTCCCATGTCCCGATTCAATGTGAAAAAAGTTGCCGTGCTGGGTGCCGGCGTGATGGGCGCGCAGATCGCCGCCCATCTGGTGAACGTGAAGGTGCCGGTCATCCTGTTTGACCTGCCCGCCAAGGAAGGCCCCAAGAGCGCGATTGCCGAAAAGGCCATTGCCAACCTGAAAAAGCTCAAGCCTTCGCCCATTGGCGTGGCCGAAGATGCGGACCTGATTCAGCCTGCCAACTACGAAGAGCACCTCAAGCTCCTGAAGCAGTGCGATCTGGTGATCGAAGCCATTGCCGAGCGCATGGACTGGAAGCTCGATCTCTACACCAAGATAGCCCCCCATGTGGCCAAGCATGCGCTGGTGGCGTCCAACACTTCGGGCCTGAGCATTACCAAGCTGTCCGAAGCTTTGCCTGAAGCCATCAAGCCGCGCTTCTGTGGCATTCACTTCTTCAACCCGCCCCGCTACATGCCGCTGGTGGAGCTGATTGCCACGCCGACCACTGAGCCCGAAGTGCTGGACCAGCTCGAAGCCTTTGTGACCAGCGGTCTGGGCAAGGGCGTGGTGCGTGCCAAGGACACCCCCAACTTCATCGCCAACCGCATCGGCATTGCGGGCATGCTCTCCACCATCAAGGAGGCCGAGAACTTTGGCCTGACCTATGCCGTGGTCGATGACCTGACCGGCAAGAAGCTGGGCCGCGCTTCGTCCGGCACCTTCCGCACCGCCGACGTGGTGGGCCTGGACACCATGGCCCACGTGATCAAGACGCTGCAGGACAACCTGAGCATTGAGACCGACCCCTTCTACGACAGCTTTGGCACGCCGCCCGTGCTGCAAAAGCTGCTGGAGCTGGGCCATCTGGGTCAGAAGACCAAGGCCGGTTTTTACAAGAAGGTCGGGCGCGAGATTCTGCAGTTCGAGCTGGACAGCGAGGACTACATCCCCGCCGGCCAGAAGGCCGATGCCGTGTACGCGCGCATGCTCAAAAAGCCTGCGGCCGAGCGCCTGAAGCTGCTGCGCAATGCCGAAGGCGCGCCGGGGCAGTTTCTGTGGGCCATTTTGCGCAACGGTTTCCACTACGCTGCCGTGCATCTGGAGACCATTGCCGACTCTGCACGCGATCTGGACCAGGCCATGCGCTGGGGCTTTGGTATGAAGCAAGGCCCCTTCGAGCTGTGGCAGGAAGCAGGCTGGCTGGAAGTGGCGAAGATGATCCAGGAGGACATCGACGCTGGCAAGGCGCTGTGCAAGGCGCCTTTACCGAAGTGGGTGTTTGAAGGCCCGGTGGCCGAAGCCGGTGGCGTGCACACCGCCGAAGGCTCGTGGAGCCCATCGCAGTGCAAGTTTGTGCCCCGCCGCGTGCTGCCTGTGTATGAGCGCCAGATTTTCCCAGAGCGACTGCTGGGCGAAACCAATCTGCCCGACTGGAAGACCGCTGGCACCACCATTTTTGAATCCAAGGCACTGCGCACCTGGACACTGGATGGCGAGGTGCTGATCGCCAGCATCAAGAACAAGATGCACGCCATCAGCCCCGAAGTCATGGAAGGCCTGATGGAAGCCGTGGACGTGGCCGAGCAGGACTTCAAGGGCATGGTGATCTGG
>JAEZZU010000344.1 GCA_023418355.1 Pseudomonadota bacterium
CACAGCGTCAAACTGCTCAAAAGGCTGGTGAATCAGCACATCTTTTTTGCGCATCTGCTCCATGACGCTGCGCCCATGCTGCAGCTGCCGGGGCCAGCTGGCCTGCCAGGCAGGAAACAGCATGCCTGGGTCGTTGAGCAGATCAATCAGCTCCGCCAGCCGCACCAGATTCACCGGCCCGTTCACACAGAACATGGCTTCACGCGGCAGCTCAAACTCCTGCAGCAGCGTCTCCAGCAAAAAGTCGGAGCAGCCGCTGCTCACCTCCAGCCGCACGGCCTGGCCGAACTGGCGGTGCACCAGCTCTTCACGCAGCGCCGTGCGCAAGTCATCGACCTCATCTTCTTCCACCGACAGCTCGGTATTGCGCGTGACACGAAACTGCGCCGTCTCCACCACCTCGCGGCCATCGAACAGCTCCGAGACATGCGCACGCACCATGCTCGACAGGCTCACAAACAGACGGCGCTTGCCCGAAATGCTGGCCGGCAGCTGCACCAGGCGCGGCAACGCACGCGGGAGCTTGACGATGGCCACCGCATTCGTGCGCCCAAAGGCATCGCCACCCTTGAGGCGCACCACCATGTTCAGCGACTTGTTCGCCACCTGCGGGAAAGGGTGTGCCGGGTCCAGCGCCACAGGCACCAGCAGCGGCTTGACCTCTCGCACAAAGTACTTGTACACCCAGGCGCGCTGGGCAGCCGTGCGCTCCTTGTGCGAGACGATGCGAATCCCCCGCTCACGCAAGGCAGGCACCAGCGCCTCGTTAAACAGGGCATATTGCAGGGCCACCATCTGCTGCGCCTTGGCCAGCAAAGCCTTGCCCGTGCAGGCGCCTGCGGCGTTGTCCGTGCGCTGTCGCAAGGCGGCAATATGCGGCAACGAGCGCACCTCAAAAAACTCATCCAGATTGGACGAAACAATGCTCAGATAGCGCAGGCGCTCGAGCAGCGGCACATCCTCGCGTTCCACCCAGTGCAGCACACGCTCGTTGAAACCAAGAATGCAGGCATCGCGCTCCAGCAGAGGCAAGCCAGTGGTCAACGCATCCTCTGGCATCTGCACCGCGGGCTCTGCAGTTTTGCCAGCTGGCATGCCGAGCATGGAGGGCAGGCCTTCCAAATGATCTACAGCGAATAAATGACTAGGTTCAGTTGGAGCAGACATGTAAAAAAAGCGGGCCGCCTTCGAAGCGCTGGCCGCCAGTATCTTTCGAATCAATGACAAAACAGTGACAGGACAATCTTGACTTTTCCATATCTGGCGGCCCTGACAGTGGTAATCTGCGCACCGTTTTTTCTGCTTCCATCATGAGCCCTCATTCCCCACTGGCGAGCATCGATATCGGCTCCAACAGCATCCTGCTTCTGGTCGCCCGTATGGACCAAGGCAAACTCCAGATCCAACGCCAGCGCAAAGAAACCATCCGTCTGGGCGGCGCACTCGATGCCCGGGGGCAGCTCGAAGCCAGCGCCATGGAACGCGGTCTGCAATGCCTGCGCCGCTATGCCGAGCTGATCCGCGACATTCCCAGCTCGCACCGCCGCGCCGTGGCCACACAGACGCTGCGCGAAGCCAGCAACCGCGATACCTTCCTGCAGGCAGCCAGTGAAATTCTTCAATGCCGGGTGGAACTCATCTCCGGGGAACAGGAGGCACGCTGGATCTACCAGGGTGTCACCGCCCTGCTGCCCGAGCAGGCCGAGCAGCGGCTGGTCATCGACATCGGCGGCCGCTCCACCGAAATCTGCGTGGGCGAAGGCCATAGCCTGCACAGTGCCGCATCCTATGCGGTGGGCAGCGTCGCCTGGGCACAGCGCTTTTTCCCCAACGGCAGTCTGGCTGCCGTCCACTTTGAGCAAGCCATGCAGGCTGCACACCAGGTGCTGCAGCCTGCGCTGGAGCAGCTGGGCACACATGCCTGGCAGCAGGTCTATGGCTCATCAGGCACGGCCGGAGCCATCAGCAAAGCCCTGCATCACATGGGCGAACCCGCAGGCCTGATCACACGCCAGGCCCTGCTGCAGCTGCAGCAGCAGCTGGTGCAAGCCGGGCATATCGACCGCCTGCCTCTGGCCGGGCTGCGCGATGACATCAAACCCGTCATCGGCGGCGGTGTGAGCCTGATGTGCGCGGTGTTCCAGCTCTTTGGCATTGAACACATGCGCGTCACCCAAGGCTCCTTACGCCATGGTCTGCTGCTGAGCATGGCGCAGGAACTGTCGCTTATTTGAGCAGAGCCAGATCTTCGGCACGCAGCCAACGCCACTCGCCAGGCTGCATGTCCGCGGGCAGCTCCAGGCTGCCAATCTTCCAGCGGTGCAGACCTTCCACACGGTTGCTCACCGCAGCAATCATCCGCTTGACCTGGTGGTACTTGCCTTCGGTCAGCGTCAGATCCAGCACGCATTCGGACACGATCTCGCAGGCAGCAGCCTTCACGGGCTTTGGATCGTCATCGAGCACCACGCCGGCCAGCAGCTTGTCCACCATGGCCTGCGTCACTGGGTGCTTGGTCGTCACGCGATACACCTTGGCCACATGCTTCTTGGGCGAGCTCATGCGATGGATGAACTGGCCATCATCGCTGAGCAGCAGCAAGCCCGTGGTGTCCTGATCCAGACGCCCCACAGCCTGCAGCCCCTGCACTGCCCCCTTGTTCGGACGCTGGCGCAGCGGCGCTGGCAGCAAGGTGTAGATGCTGGGGTAGGCTGAGGGCTTTTGCGAGCACTCCGTTCCCGCAGGCTTGTACAGCAGCGCATAGCCTTTTTCATGATATTCCCAGTCCACGCCCTGCACGCGAAAGCGCAGGCCTTCGGGCTCGTAATCGACCGTGGAATCGGTCACACGCACAGGCTGATCCGCACCGTCTTCATAGACTTCCACCCAGCCCTGCTGCACCAGACCCGAGCACACACGGCGAATACCAAAACCTTGCGAGTAAAGAATGTCTTGCAACTGCATCGCTATCCCCTTGGCCGCAAGCTGCGGCTGTAAAAAGCAGAGCGGCTAGCGCCCGCCAACAAAAGCTTTTCGATAGATTTGACAGCAAAAACCAGACACATCCAGCGCTGGAAGCTATCAATTTATTTTTATTCTGACAAAAACAAAACCCCCTGCCTCTTTCGGAGGTCAGGGGGTGTTGCGCTTGTAAGAGCCTGGCGATGACCTACTTTCACACGGGAATCCGCACTATCATCGG
>JAEZZU010000252.1 GCA_023418355.1 Pseudomonadota bacterium
ATCTTGGCTGCACGTGCAGCCAGGGTCCAGTTCGTCATAACTACTCAATCTCAATAAGCCGCGCGCGCACAGTGCGCGTGCTGGCGAAAGCTTGTTGCAAAGAGCATACCGTTGTGCAGCATGGCCACGCAGCCCCGGAAAGTACGTAGGCAGGGCAACTGTGGCGTGACACCGGGGCGCAGGGTAAGGCGGCGATGTCGATGCAGCTATTGTGAAGCGAAGTCAAGCAGCCTGCTGACGCGCCAGTGAAAAAAACATGCGCTTTAGCTGCGCAGCATCCAGATGGCCGTGCCCACCAGTAGCGCCGCCATGGCGCGGTTGAACCAGAGTAAGCGCTTGCCGTAGGCCAGCCAGTGGCGTAAAGCCGCGCCAATACAGGCATACAGCAGATTGCTGCTCAGGGCATACAGCGCCATGACAGGCAGCACCACCAGCAGTCGCGTGGTGAGGCCGCTTTGGCCAGCCACCCAACCGGCGACGATGGTCAACGCCAAAAGCCATGCCTTGATGTTCACAAACTGCAGCAAAACCCCTTGACCAAAGCCGACTTGCAGCTGTGCCTGCTGCGCCTGCGCGAGCTGGCCGCTGCGCGAGAGCTTGAAGGCCAGCCACAGCAGGTAGGCAATGCCCACGCCCTTGATGGCCCAGCGCAGCGCCGGCATGCCGGTGACCAGCGCCCCCACACCGAGTGCGCACAGCACCAGCAGCAGGACCCAGCCCACGGGCACGGCCAGCACAAAGCGCAGGCTGCGGCGCAGGCCGTGGTTGGCAGCCAGTGCGGTGGAGAGCGTGGTGTTAGGCCCCGGCGTAAAGCTCATGGCCGTGGCCAGTACGAGCAGGGCGGTGAATTCTTGGAGTGGCATGCCGCAGGTGTACACCAAAATGCCCAGACTCTAAAGGCTGGCGGTGCGCCAGGGCAGAGGATTTCTACCATGCATAAAAAAAACGAAGCGTGCAGCGCAGGTGCAGCTTCGTTTTCAGGTGCTTTTGTGTGCGAAAAGCTTGCCAGATAAGCGCTGGAAGCTCTTTCTTTCGGAGCGTGCTACCAGGCAGGACGCTGGCTGGGCCATTCACAGGCCATGCGCAGCAAGGTGCGGTTCACGTGCTCCAGCGAGATTTCGTGCTGCTCGCACAGCTGCGGAATCTGGAGCAGGCTGTCTTCGCTTTCCATGGCAAAGGCCAGCTGCAGGCTGGGCGCGTAGGGGCCCTGGCCGTGGATGGCGGCTTCCGGTATGCGCTCGGACAGCGGCAATCGTGTGAGCGTGGTCTCCAGTGGCTCGTCCAGCAATTCGTTCAGGCGTGCAAACAGGCCGCACAGATAGACCTCGCTGCGCAGCTCCTGGCTCACGCCGGCATCGAGCAGGTGCGAAGTCAGCTGGGCGCGCATCACCGTCGCCAGGCGGATGGGCTGCAGGTCCTGGTCATGGCTGGCGTGTACCAGCTCATTGGCCAGCCATGCTTTGAGCGGCCCATAGCCCAGCATCACCAGCGCGCGCCGCAGCGAATTGATGGGGTTGCGGGCACCGAGCGCCGCCGAGTTGGCATACAGCATGAAGCGGTAGGCCAGCAGCGGGTCTTCGCTGAGGATGGCTTCAAAGGTTTCGAGCGATTCGTCCGCGTCCACGGCCTTGAGCAGGCGCAGCACATGCGCATGCATGGGGTAGAGCGCACGCGTGCCACGCACGCGGTGCAGCACGTCTTCCGTGGGCCAGCCCGCCACGGCGCTGGCCTGGTAGTGCTCCAGGCAGTGCTGAACCAGCGTCTGGCTGTGGATGTCTTCGTACATCTGCCCTTGCAGCAGACCCAGCCCCTGCATGGCCGCAGGATTGGCGCTGGCACGCATCAGCTGCAGTGCCTGCTGGGGCGCCAGATGCAGCAGGCTGCAGGCGTAGTTGCAGGCCTGATCGGCGCTCGGCAGCGCATCCATGCCGCCGCGCCAGACCAGGCGCACGCCACGGGCACAGGTGGCGGCCACCATCTCCTGCAGCGCAGGGTGCTGCTGCAGCCATGGGGCACGCACTTCCAGTGCCCAGTGCGGGCAGGGTGTGATGTGCGTCAGCAGCGCCTGCAGCATGGCAGGCGACTGGGGAGAGAGCAGCAGCAGCGGCGAGGTCGGGGCCCACATCTCCTGCAGGATGCGCAGCAGGTGTGCCACGTCGGCAGGCCGCTCGGGGTCGTCGCGCAGGAACAGCTGCACGCCAGCGAGCTGGCGCTGCACATTCCACAGAGGGCGATAGCCCATCACCAAAGCGTTGAGAACAAATTCCACGGTGCAAGCCTAGAAGTCAGGGGAAAAGCTCAGCTTAGCGAATGTAGTCAAACAGCGAGAGTTTCTGGATGGAAGCGTAGGACTGCAAGGCGGCAGAGACAGCGGTCTCCTGCGTCTTGAGCTGCGACAGCGCGGCCACCATGTCAATGTCTTCGGCGTTGGAGCGCTGGGTTTCCATCTGTTCGCCGCGCGCCTGCAGCGTGGTGCCCATGCGCTCAGCCTGGTTGAGCAGTTCACCGGCCACACCGCGTACGGTGGAGACGCGGTTGAGCTGTGTGTCAATTTCTGCCAGCGACTTGGCCAGACCGTGTGCCAGCGCACCATGGTCGGTGGAGCCGTCAGCATTGCCATGGTTTTTGACCGTGGCAATCGCTGCATCCAGGGTCTCGAAGAGGGACATGGTTTCGCTGGATTTGACGGTGAACGTATCGCCAACCTTGGCTTCACCAGTGATGACCAGCTGCATGCCCGCAACGGTGATGGCCTCGCCAGACTTGTAGCTGTGCCATGTGGTGCCATCCAGGCTGTACTCGGTCGCCGTGGTTTCTCCCGCGACAGACGGTGTGATGTCGGGGTTGCGGAAACTGATGGTGACAGGCGTGGTCAATGCCGCTGCAGCAGCAGGGTCCTTGATGGTGCCGACGTCGCTCCAGGCCAGGCCTTTGTTGTTGGCTCCCACATCCACGGCCAGTACACCATTGCCTGTCTTACCACTAAAGAAGGCCAATGCACCATTGAGCGTATTGGTGATGGTGTATTCGTTGTTATTGGGCTGACCACCGTTGATGCCTTGCGTGCCATTAGGGAAAGGTGTCGTGCTTTCCGTATCCAGGCCACGGAACAGTGGCAGACCATTGCTGTCCTTGCGGTTGGAGTAGGCGTAGATCTGGTCGCGCAGACTTTGCAGCTGCTCCACCAGGGTGTCGCGCTGGGTTTGGTTGAACGCTCCATTGCCCGCGTTGACGATTAGCGAACGAAACTCCTGTACGGCTCCATTGATTTCACCCAGCGTAGATTCACCATAGGCAATGGTGGCCGTTTGTGCTTCCAGGGTGCGCTGGTCAGAGTCAATGCGAGAGAGACGGGTGCGTGCACGCTCAGCCTGTGCTGCCGCTACGGGATCATCGCTAGGGCGCAGGACGCGTTTGCCCGCGGAGGCATGCTCCATTTGACTGGCCAGGTCGCTCTGCTGCTTTGCAATGTTTTGTATGGTGCGGTCATACATGTTGGATGTACCGATGCGATGGAAGCTCATCAGGATCTCCTCAAGGATTAACGACCAACAGCGTTGAGCACGCTATCAAACAGGGTTTGGGCAGTCTGAATGATCTTGGCAGAGGCCTGGTAAGCCTGCTGATACTGCAGCAGGCGCGCGGCTTCTTCATCCAGGTTCACGCCGGAAATGCTGGAGCGATCGGCCTCTAGATTTGCAGCCACAGAAGCAGAGAGTTCTGCTGCATAGCGTGCACTTTGGGTACGTGCACCGACACTGGCCATGGCGGAAGAAAAACCATCACTCAGGGTTGTGCCGTTATCAAACATGGCCTGGTCACGCAGTGCCAGGAATGCTGTTGCATTGCCCGCATTGAGCTGGAAGCCCGCGCCCAAGTCTTTGGCATTGCTCACCGTCACCGTGTCATTGGCTGCAGGAGTGCCCGTGAGCGTAATGCTCCAGCCATTGATCTGGATGGGCTGACCAGAGATATAAGTTGCCGGTGTCGAGGCACCGCTCCAGCTGCCGGGATTTGGATCGTTAGGGTCGGTGGATGGGGTGAAAGTCTCGTAGGTGTACTTGCCATTCCCGTCAAAAGTAATCCGTACCGGAGCTTGTGGCAGTGGAATACCTGCTCCCTCCACAGGATTCAAAGTGCTCAGATTGCTGAACTGCAAGGTCCCCGTATTGCTGCCGGTGATGTCTGCGGACAGCATGCTGGCTACGGCCAGATCATTGGGGTTGTGAATGACGGTCTGCAGTTCGTGGGAAGCTTTGCTGTAGGGCTGGAACAGAATGCTTTGCGACTTCAGTCCGATCGCATTGCTGTCTAGCGTGAAGACCAGGCCATCGGCTTTGTAGGTTCCGGGCGAAGTGGGGTCCTGCAAGTCGGCCAGATTGCGTGTGGTGCCATCAGACAGGCGCACCAGTTTGTCTTCTGCGCGTGTTTCACCAAAGACGATCTGGTAATCCGACGCCACCAGAAATGCCGAGCCTTGCTCCGTATCAAGCTTCACGGATGCAGAAGGCGGATCCATTTTGAAGGTGCTGATATTGCTGTAGCCGGGCGTGGACTCACTGAACTTGAACAGCTTGTCACCGGGCTGGCCTTGCAAGGTGAGGCCCAGACTGTTTTGCTCGTTCAGTTCAGTACCGATGGCAATGGCCAAGCGTCCCAGCGCATTTTTGCCAAAGGCCAGGTCATCATTGATGAACTTCAGCAGACCTGCCATCTCGCCGCCACCAAGCATGGTGGCGCTCAGCTCTACGGGCGTGCCATTGGGCTGGCTGAAGTACAGGGACATCTTCAGGCTGCCTGGATACTCTGTGGTTTCACGCACATTGAGCTGGCCCACATCAAAGCCCAGCACCAGCGCCTGGCTGTTGGCAATGAACAGGTTCACTGCGCCATCTTGGGTTTTGACCTGCGAGGTCTGAACGTATTTATTGATTTCGCTGATGGCAGCGTCTCGGGCGTCCAGCAAATCATTGGGCGCGTGGCCAGATGCCAGTGACTTGCTGATCTGCAAGTTGAGGTTGGCAACTTTCTGCGCCAGCGAATTCACGACAGAGATGTTGTTGCTCATCTGTTGCTTGGCGGCGTATTCCAGCTCATCCAGCGAGGCTGATGCAGCGCGAAAGCGCGCTGCCAGCTCTGTCATACGTGTCAGCACCACGTTGCGGGCAGTGCCGTCTACAGGTGCAGCGACGACGTCTGTGAACGCGTTCATCATATTGTTGATGGCAGCGCCGATGCCGCTGTCACCACCAGTAAACACATCTTGCAGCTGGTTGAGCAGGTTGTAGCGAGCACTGTCAGCCTTGCTGGCAGCAGTGGCTGCATTGGCTTGTTTGGCCACCAGTTCATCGTATTGACGAACCACCGTATTGATTTGCACGCCGCGGCCAACGTAGCCAGAGCCAGATTGCTGCCCTTCCTGTGCACTCATGCCCACGGTCTGGCGCGAGTAGCCGGTGGTGTTGACGTTGGCAATGTTGTGACCGGTAACGGTTAGTGCGTGCTGGTTAGCGGTCAGTGCGCTGACACCTACGTTCAATAAGCTCATATCCGAATCTTTCTAAATCTTCTCAACCTTGTGTGCCTTGCTGCACGGCCTGCACGCTCTGGATGGCGCGCGAGAGCTTGCTGGCGTAGAGCGGATCGGTGGCGTAGCCCGCCTTCTGCAGCGCGCTGGCATAGGCCGTGGCGCTGCCTGTGCTCTGCACGGCCTGGGCGTAGCGAGGGCTTTCCTTGATCAGGCGTGCATAGTCACGGAACGACTCTTCGTAGGAGTTGTAGGCGCGGAACTTGGCCTTGACCTTGCGTGGAATGCCATCGATGTATTCCGTGGTGGTGATTTCTGCCACCTTGCCTGTCCAGCCGGCACCAGCCTTGATGCCGAACAGGTTGAAGGAGTTGCTGCCGTTGTCACCGCGGATTTCGCTGCGGCCCCAGCCGGTTTCGTGACCGGCCTGGCCCAGCATGTAGCTGGCGGGAATGCCGCTTTCGCGCGCGACGCGTTCGGCCGCAGCGCCATGCGCCTGCACAAACTGCTCGCGCCCCTTGGGCGAGGGTGCATAAGCGTCCAGAAATGCGGTGGGGCCGCCAAGCGGGCTGCTGCCGCTCAGGCCGGGGTAGCGCACGCTGCGGCTGGCAAAGCTCATGGTCGAGGGAATGCTGAAGCTGCGCTCACTGCCGCCAATGCCTGCTGCGCTGCCCACGCCCGCTTCTGCGGGATCCATGCCCATGGAGCGGGCAATCTGCGCAGTGATGGCATCGGTCAGCCCGCCGGGCAGGCCGGACATGGACACCGAAAACTGCTGGTCCAGCATGGAGTCGGCCAGCTGCGAGCTGTCGTTGTCCATCAGCCCGCTTTTCATCGTGGCCTGTCGCATGCTCTTGATCATCTCGTGCATGAACAGCGACTCCAGCTGCTTTGCCGCTTCACGAGCGGCTTGCGGATTGTTCGCATTGGCCTGATTTTTCAGGCCATTGAGTGAATTGATATCGGTGGCCAGCGCCTGACTGGCACCCAGCGACATGCTCATATCACCTCCAACTCGGCATTCAGTGCACCTGCGGCCTTGATGGCCTGCAGGATGGCCAGCAGGTCCTGAGGGGTTGCGCCCAGCGCGTTCAGCGAGCGGACCACGTCCGTCAGCTGCGGCGAAGAGGGCACGCTGACGATCTTTCCAGGCTCCTGCGTCACATTGATATTGGTTTTTTCTGCCACCACGGTCTGGCCTTGCGAGAAGGCGCCGGGCTGGCTGA
>JAEZZU010000058.1 GCA_023418355.1 Pseudomonadota bacterium
TGGTGCCAAATTGGTGCAAAAACTCTGAAAACGCGTCCTTCTGTAGAAGGCGCGTTTTTTTATTACCATTGCAGGCTTTTGCTTATTCAAAATTTGTCTAAATGTCCGGGGGAGAAGCTCTTCACCCACGGCACAGTCACTGGGAGGATTAGACGCCATGCAAGGTTTGCATCTGACGGCAGATTTGTACCAATGCGCTTGTGATTCACAGTTGATGCTGGATGCAGATGCGATAGCCGCACTGTGTCGCAAGCAGACGGAGCTTTCGGGCCTGACCCTGGTCGATGAACGCTGGGTGAAGTTCCCGGACTGGCAGGGGCAGCCCGGTGGTGTGACAGGCACCATCCTGCTGGCGGAATCCCATCTGGCCATTCACACCTGGCCAGAGACTGGCAATGTGACGATTGACGTCTATGTCTGCAATTTCTCGGCAGACAACTCCCCCAAGGCGCAGGCATTGATGGAAGGCGTGGTGCAGGCCTTGCAGCCCAAGCATGCCGTGCGCCAGCAGCTGTGGCGCGGGGATATCGCCACCGATGGGGTCGGCCAGTACCCATGGGTGATGGAGCAGCTCACGCCTGATGCAGCCTTTGGCTTTCGCGCCAGCAATGTGCAGCGCCGTCAGACGGCCTTCCAGACGCTGGAGATGATGGAAACCGCCAGCTTTGGCCGCGTCATGCGCCTGGACAACCATTTCATGACCAGCGAGCGCGATGAATTCTTCTACCACGAGTGCATGGCACACCCTGCCGCCATTGCCCACCCTGCGCCGAAGCAGGCGCTGATCATTGGTGGTGGGGATGGTGGCATGGCCGAAGAACTGCTCAAGCACAGCACCATGGAGCGCGTGGTGCTGGCCGAGCTGGACGAGGCCGTGATTGAAGCCAGCAAGGCAGAGCTGGAAAAAGTACACCGCAATGTCTGGAGCGATCCACGCCTGCAGATCCGTATTGGCGACGGTATGGCCTTTATCGACCAGACCGAGGAGCGCTTTGACCTGCTGGTCATGGACCTGACTGATCCTGATACCCCCGCCAGCCCGCTGTACCAGACGCCAGCCCTGCAGCGCATGCAGCGTGTGCTGACACCCAATGGTGCGCTGGTGCTGCACCTGGGCAGCCCCATATTCCACCCTGAGCAGGTGCGCCAGCTCAGCCGCACGCTGCGCGGGTTGTTCCAGCATGTGTGCTGCTACGGCGTGTATGTGCCGCTGTACGGCGCGTACTGGGGCATGGCCGTGTGCTCGAATGCGCTGGATGTGAAGGCCGTGGATGCTGCCACCGTGCAGCAGCGCCTGCAGGAGCGTGCTGTGAAGGACCTGCAGTACTACAACCCCGAGGTGCACGGCGCCCTGTTTGCGCTGCCCAACTATTACCGCGCGCTGGTGGCCTGAGCACGGCCTCCACTGCACCAAAACGACAGCCCCGCATGGCGGGGCTGTTTGCATGGCAAGGCGTGAAAAGGCGAGAACTTATTCGCTGCGCTGCTCGCCCAGCAAAGCCTGTTTGAGGCGAGCATCTGCAGGCTTGGGACCCAGCCAGATGCCCAGCATGGCCTGGTAGAACTCAGGCTCGGGGAATTCCGCAGGTTCGGGCTGGCCGTTGACACTGAGCACCATGCCCTTGCCGGGGATCCAGTCCAGCGTGAACTGGTCGCCGGGCTTGAGCTCCTTGTGGCGGTTGAAGACTTCGCTCATGCGCAGCACGCCGGGCACCAGCTTGGAGAACTGCTGCTTGTCCATGTTGTCCTGCATGCCGTGGGCAAACAGCTTGCCCAGTTCTGAGGCATTGATGGTGCGCAGCATGCGCACGGCCATGCGCTTGGGGCCTTGCAGTTTGGCAATCTCATCGAGCGAGGTGACGGGCTGCTCCAGATACAGCGCGGCAGAGTAGACCTTGAAGATGGCCTTGGTGCGAATACCCGCACCGTTGCGCTGCAGGTTCTGGCCTGCAATTTCTGCGGTTTTGGGGTGTGCGGCCAGCGCGGGCGACTCATCTGTTTGCGCCCAGCTGGGCAGCGCCCAGACTGACAAGGCTGCAAACACACTCACAAAACTCCAGCGAAGCAAGTGCCAGGCAGTGCGCATGGTGTCCTCCATGTATTGAAAACGCACGATCGTGCTTTTTATGGATCTCATTGTGGCGTGCAGGCCGTGACCCATACAACGGGAAAGCATGGATTTCGCGGGAAAACCACTTTAGGGCTAACACTGAATTGGCGACGAGCGGCATCATCCTCGTGTGGGAGCAGGTTTATGGGCATTTGTGTGTGCATGCGCTACACTCGTTGACCATGTTCATTCACTACACGTTCATCACAGGTTGCGCGGACCGGGGAGCCTGGCCCTGGCGTAAGCCTGCAGCTATGACCGTTTGATTGGCGCCCGCCAGATCGGGCGCGCCCATGTCCGCCACCGCCGCGGATGGTTTGAATGAATCGCAGCGCCTGCCTACACCTCAGACACCCTGCGCAGTGCGTTGCCCCGATTGGGAAGCCTGCTCTGTGATCACAGAACTTGAATTCAAAAGCCTGGCCAGCCA
>JAEZZU010000070.1 GCA_023418355.1 Pseudomonadota bacterium
ATACAGCCTTAATTCTCCACGCTCTTTGGTTTGTGCGCCAATTGTATGACAGTTCCGGGCATCATTGCCACTTTCCATGAAGACCCAATGCCACACAATGCCCTTATTTTTAAACATTTTTTAAAAACCGCTTTGCTTATTTCAAAACTGTGCTAGAATTCATCTCCTTAGCCCAGGTGGCGGAATTGGTAGACGCACTAGTTTCAGGTACTAGCGGGTAACTCCGTGGAGGTTCGAGTCCTCTCTTGGGCACCAGACAAGCAAAGGTCACTGCAAGCAATTGCAGTGACCTTTTTCTTTTGTCTCTCGTGGGTAAATACCCCCCCATAAAAAAACCACCTGTGCACAAGGCACAGGTGGTTTTAGCTGCGATCCAGCGACTGCAGCGCCTTACTTGCGCAGCAGTACCTTCAAGACATTTTGCAGACGGCGTGCAGCTGCATCAGTGCGAGCAGATGCCAGCACAACCGCTACATCCTGCACCCAGGTCTGATCAGGCGCAGGCGCGTTGCGACGTGTGAGCAGCTGCAGTTGCAGCATGCGGCGTGCCGACAGATGCTCTGCAGGCGTAGAGACGTCGGCTGCAATCTCCAGACGCAGCAGCGCTTGTGCCACATCACCACCAGCAACCTGCCCCACAGCCTGCTCCCAGGCCTTGCGGGCCTGTGCATTCACCTTGGCACCCAGTTCCTGAGCAGTGGGCATCAGTGCCGCATCACGCTTGCTCCAGGCGTCCATCAGCTTGCTCAAAGCCTCACCATGCGCCTGCGCAGCCAGCTTGCGCAGCGCAAACTGCGCCGCCTCCATGGCATCACGCTGTGCACGGAATGCGGTATCGCCCAGACGGGGAGCACGCTCGGCTCGTGCAGGACGCACATCCTTGCGCGCAGCAGGCTTGGCCGCCACAGCAGGGGCTGCTTCTTTCTTGGCACCGGGGCGGTCATCCCCACGCACAGCCACCACGGGCTTGGAAGCCGCATCAGCTTCCACCGCTGCTGGCACTGCTGCTTCAGCTGCGGCTGGCGCATCCTCTACAGGAGCAGGATTGCGCACCGCATCTTCCAGCGCAGCCATGGCAGCGCGAATCTGCTGCACATCACCGCTGGCATTCGCAGCTTGCAAAACCTTGACAGCTTCCAGCACAGCACGGTCATGGGCTGTCAGATTCTCTGCAGCAGGCGCACGCTGGCCACGCTCCACGCTCTTGCGGCTGAAGGCTTCATCCAGAGGCTTGCGGAAGGTATCCCACAGCTTCTGTTCGAACTTGCGATCCAGCGGCACCGCCTGCGCTTCCGCCTGCCAGCGCTGCTGCAGCGCCTTGATGGCATCAATACGCAGTGCTGCTGCCTGAGCCAGCTCCTGAGCCTCGGCAATCATGGCATTGCGGCGCTCCACGCTGGCCTTTTGCGCAGCCTTCAGTGGTGCTTCCGCAGCCGTCATGGCCTGCTTGAAAGCAGCCTGCAGCTCAGCAAACACCTTCTCGCCCACGTGGCCACTTTCGCGCCAGCGCTCGGCAAACTGACGCAAGGCACGCACCATACCCTTCCAGTCCTGGCTGCTCTGTTGCTGCTGCGCCCAGGCCTTGATCTCATCAATCAGCGCCAGACGCGCCGTCTTGTGCTGCGTGGATTCGGCGCGCACACGTTCCAGCCATGCTTCCACCTGCTTGTAGGCCGTGTTGCAAGCTTCGTCAAACTTTTTCCACAGTGCATGGTTGGGTGCTGCCCCCTGGTCTGCCTGCTTCCACTGCTCACGCAGCTGGCGCAAAGATTCCTGCAGCTTGCGACCACCCAGTGCCTGCCCTTCGGGGCGCGCGCTCAAAGCTTCTGCCTTGGCAATCAGCTCCTCACGCAGGCGATCCACTTGCTGAGGTTGCCAGCCCTGGGCATCGCCTGCAGCCACCAGCTGCTCATGCACTTGCGTGGCAATCGTCTCTTCCAGCCAGCGACCATGCTGCTTCAATACGGCACGCAGTGCAGCAATAGCCTCGGCCTTTTGTTCGGCAGAAGCATCCGCCAATGTCTTGAGCGCAGGCAGCACAGCCTGAGCAGCTGCCTGCTGCTTCTGGGCCACATCCTGCTTGGCTGGCTTGGCCGCTGCAGCGGGCTTGCTGGGAACCGGAGCCGCCAGCTGGGAAGGCAGACCACGCGCCACACGGATTTCATCAGCCCACACAGGCACGGGAGGCAACTCGGCGTTTTCATCGGCAGCAGCAGCCTGCGTCACGGCCAGTGCCGACTGGAAGGCTTCCCATACCACCAGCAATTGCGCACGCGATGCATCCAGCAGCGGAGGGAAGCGGTCATTGACGCTGCTCCAGCTCGCATCATTGGTCAGCACCTCGGCCTGCGCCTGCCAGTAGGCTACGTCCTTGACCAGCCCTTCCTGCGCAGCTTCTGCCGCTTTCCACGACTTGGTGGACAGCACTTCAATGCGCTGCGCCAGCAAGACGGCAGCTTCACGCTGCACCTGCACGCGGTGCTGCAGGTCTTCAATCGTCTTGATGCGCTCGGCCAGTTCCTGCTTCAGAGCAGACAACGGTTCACGGGACAGAGGGGCACCGGCCTTGGCGGCATCACGCTGCCATGCCACGGCTTCGGCCACATTGAGGGTGGCGCCGGCGAGCAAAGCACGGGCTTTCTCAGCCCACTCCACAGCGATGACTTCCTGCTCTTTGGCGCGGCGAATGTCATCCATGCGCTCGCGCACCAGACGTGCCACGCTCTTGTCGCGCACGCTCAGTTCTTTGAACACCTCTTGCAATTGCTCATTGGATGGCTGAGAAGCCAGCCACTCACGGATGCAGGCAGCGCGCTCGCCGGATGTAGCGGCCGAGAACGCACCACCAGTCAGTGCATCCAGCGGATGAACCTCTGTGTGCTTGGCTGAGGAGGTATTCATTTCAGGTGCGTCGGACATTTTGCTGCAAATAAATTAGAGATCATGAAATAGGAAAACAGCCCTTCATCCCGCAAAGCATGAAGGGCTTGGTGTCATGTGTGAATACGCTGAAGCAGCACACTCACACGCATGCAGGTATTTTCGCTGCTAATTGAACAGACCCAAAGCATCACTGGGTACAAATGTGTCACAGCATGAAGGGCTGAGCACACTTCATGCCTGCAGACACGCTAAATTCAGGCGTTTTGCGTCGGCCTTACGCTGGTCAGCCACGCCTGCACTGCCTCGGCCGCCATGGGCTTGGCAAACAAATACCCCTGCAATACCGGGCATCCCTGCTCCGCCAGCCAGCGTGCCTGCTCTTCGGTTTCCACACCTTCTGCGACCACGGTCATATTCAGACTCGTGGCGATGTTGAGCACGGAGCGCGTGAGCGCACTGGCTGCCGAACTGCTCACCACATCCTGCACAAAGCTTTTATCGAGCTTGAGTTCGGAAATAGGCAGTCGATGCAAATAGCTCAGGCTGGAGTAGCCCGTGCCAAAGTCATCCATGGACAGGCGAAGCCCTATCTCATGCAAGGCCTTGAGGTTTTCCAGCGTCGCAGGGCTGTTATCCAGCATGACGCTTTCGGTAATCTCCAGCATCAGGTCCTTGCTCTGCAAGCCATACTTGTGCAAGGTGGCCTGCACCTGCTGCGCAAAGCCTTGAGCGTGGAAGTTATTGGTAGACAGGTTGACGGCCACATGCGGTATGGGCAGTCCTTGCGTGCGCCACTGAGCCAGCTGTGCACAGGCGGCATCCAGCAGCCACGCAGTGAGTGCATGAATCAACCCACTGTCTTCTGCCACGGCGATAAAGCGCGTGGGTGGCACCCAGCCCCACTCCGGATGGTGCCAGCGCGACAGAGTCTCCAGGCCATACAACTCAGGCGCAGCGGGATGGCGCACCTGGGGCTGAAAATGCAGCTGCAAGTCCCCATTGGCCAAGGCCACGCGCAGCTCACGCTCCATGTCAGCGCGCTCCTGGCTGATCTGCCCCAATTCAGGGCGGTAGCGCTCCCACAGCTGGCTGCCCTGGTTTTTGGCCGCATACATGGCCTGGTCCGCATGGCGCAGCAGGGTTTCAATGTCCGTGCCGTCTTCGGGATAGGAGCACACGCCAATGCATGCATTGGGCAGTGTCATTAAGCCGTTGATGCTGAAAGGCTGGGCAATGGCATCGAGCAAACGCTCGGCCAGCTCGGGAATCTGCACCTCCGTGCAGCAAGGCATGAAAACGGCGAACTCATCACTGGACAGACGCCCAATAATGTCCTCGGTTCTGGCGCATTGCCTCAGGCGGTGGGCCACCTCACACAGCAGGGCATCGCCTGCACCGTGCCCCATGCTGTCATTCCAGTATTTGAAGCGATCCAGATCCAGATAAAAGAGCAGACCTTGCTGGCCACGCGTTGTGTGCAGCGCCTGCTGTGCACACTCGTTGAACATGGTGCGGTTCGGCAGACGCGTGAGTGAGTCGTAGTACGCCAGTTGCCGGATACGCTGCTTGCTTGCATCACGCTCCATGGCAATGGCTGTCAGATGCAAGAACGCCTTGACCAGTTGCTGGTGCAAGGCATTGGGCGCACGAGGCGTATCAAAGTACAGCGCAAAAGTACCGATCACCTGATTGTCATGGTTCTTGATCGGGCAGGACCAGCAGGCGCGCAGCCCTGCAGCCAGAAACGTTGGCGCGTACAAGCTCCAGTTCGGGTCCAGGGACAGGTCCTGGCTGACCACTTCTCCGCCCAGATAGACTGCCTTGCCGCAGGAGCCCACATCAGAGCCAATGCGCAGGCCGTCTATCAGGCTGGTAACGCTCTCTGGCAAGCTGGGCGCCGCCAGCGAATGCAGGGCACCATCGCGCACCGACACAATGCTGACATGTACGTCCGGCAGGATCTGCTCCAGCGAGCGGCACATATTGCGCATGAGCAGCGGCAGCGGCTTTTCATGCACGATGTCTTCCAGCACCTCCCTTTGCAGGGCTTCAAAGCGCTTGGTAAATCCAATGTCTGTGAGCACGATGACCTGCGCACATGACTCACCTGCACGCACCGGCTGCCGGTGCAGGTTGTTGACCATAGCGGCCACCCACAGCACCGATCCATCGCTGCGCTGCAGCAGCAGCTCTCCGTTGAAGGCGCCATGACACTGCAGCTGCTCGAGGATGTGCGCATCCAGCTCAGGGCCCGATGCCATGAGCTTTTGCAGCGGCCTGTGCCCCTGCATCTGCGCCAGCGTATAGCCCGTCAGACGGGTGAAACCGTCGTTGATGGCAACGGTATTGAAATGATCGTCAGTGATGAGCCAGGCACTGTCGCTGCTTTGCAGTGCCTGTAACCAGACCTCAAGGTCTGTGGCTGGCATCCTATGTGTCATCAGACAGTCCCAAGAAATAAAAGTCAAGAATTGGCAGTCAGCGTCCCGCCATGGAAGCCGTGATTCTCGCAGGCATAATCATTGCCCATGAGCGGCAATACTTTCGGAACCCTTTTCACGGTCACCAATTTTGGTGAATCGCACGGACCAGCCATCGGCTGTGTTATCGACGGCTGTCCCCCCGGATTGCCGCTGACAGCGGCAGACATCCAGACCGATCTGGATCGTCGCCGTCCCGGCACCAGCCGGCACGTAACACAGCGCCAGGAACCTGACCAGGTCGAAATCCTGTCCGGCGTGTACGAAGGCGTCACCACCGGCACCCCTATTGCGCTGCTGATTCGCAATACCGATCAGCGTAGCAAGGACTATGCAAATATCGCGCAAAGCTTCCGCCCCGGTCATGCTGATTACGCTTACTGGCACAAATACGGCGTGCGCGACCCCCGTGGCGGTGGCCGCTCTTCCGCCCGCCTGACCGCGCCCACCGTGGCTGCAGGTGCGGTGGCCAAGAAGTGGCTCAAGCAAAAGTTCGGCACGGAATTTCGCGCCTGCATGACACAGCTGGGCGAGCTGCCCATTGCCTTCGAGAGCTGGGAGCATGTGCCGCACAACCCGTTCTTTGCCCCAATGGCCGATGTGCAGCACCTGGAGGACTACATGGATGCCCTGCGCAAATCCGGTGACAGCTGCGGCGCGCGCATCCGAGTGCAGGCTACCGGTATGCCGGTGGGTCTGGGCCAGCGGCTGTATGACAAGCTCGACGCTGACATTGCCTACGCCATGATGGGTCTGAACGCCGTCAAGGGCGTGGAAATTGGTGCCGGCTTTGCCAGCGTGGCCCAGCGCGGCACGGTGCATGGCGACTCCATGAGCCCCGAAGGTTTCCGCTCCAACAATGCGGGTGGCATTCTGGGCGGCATCAGCACTGGTCAGGATCTGGAAGTCTCGATTGCCATCAAGCCCACCAGCTCCATCCTCAGCCCCCGCGAATCCATCGACGTGCATGGCAACAGCACGGAAGTCATCACCAAGGGCCGCCATGACCCCTGCGTGGGCATCCGCGCTGCGCCAATTGCCGAGGCGCTGCTGGCGCTCGTGGTCATGGACCATGCGCTGCGCCACCGCGCACAGTGTGGTGATGTGCACCAGGAGCCAGGTCCGATTCCGGCATCAGCTCCCTAAAAAATAGCGGCCAGCGCCGATTGATACTGGATTTGCAAAACAAACATATCTAATATCTATAAATGATCAGCGCTGGCAGCTATAGTTTTTATGCCCTCAGCAAAAACAAAGGCCGCATCAGCGGCCTTTGTTGTGTCTGCGGGCAGTGTCTTTACGTGCGCACTTCATCCACCAGGTGCTTGAAGTCGTCAATGTCCTCAAAGCTGCGGTAGACGCTGGCAAAGCGGATATAGGCCACCTTGTCGAGCTTGCGCAGCTCATGCATCACCAGCTCGCCAATGTGGCTGGAGGCCACTTCACGCACACCTGCGTTCAGCAGCTTTTCTTCCACATGGTCAATGGCGGCATCGACTTCGGCCGATGCAACCGGGCGCTTGCGCAGCGCCAGCACAAAGGAGGCCTGGAGCTTGTCGTGGCTGAATTCCGTACGACGGCCATCTTTCTTGACCACGGTCGGAAAGCTCACATCGGGGCGTTCGTAGGTGGTAAAGCGCTTGGCACAGCTCAGACATTGACGCCGACGGCGGATGAAGGCCCCCTCTTCACCCATGCGTGTTTCCACGACCTGGGTGTCCATATGGTTGCAAAAGGGGCACTTCATGGCACGACTGGATTACTTGTAGACGGGGAAGCGAGCGGTCAGCTTGGCCACTTCTTCGCGCACGCGGGCCAGTGTGGCTTCGTCGTTGGGGTTCTCCAGCACATCAGCCACCAGGTTGGCGGTGATGCGTGCTTCTTCTTCCTTGAAACCACGAGTCGTCATGGCAGGTGTACCCACGCGGATACCGCTGGTCACGAATGGCTTCTCGGGGTCGTTGGGGATGGCGTTCTTGTTGATGGTGATGTGCGCCTGGCCCAGAGCCGCTTCTGCAGCCTTGCCGGTGATGCCCTTGGAACGCAGGTCCACCAGCATCACGTGGCTTTCGGTGCGGCCAGACACGATGCGCAGACCGCGCTCGGTCAGCGTATCCGCCATCACCTTGGCGTTCTTCACGACTTGTTCCTGGTATGCCTTGAACTCAGGCGACTGTGCTTCCTTGAAAGCCACAGCCTTACCAGCGATCACGTGCATCAGAGGGCCGCCTTGCAGGCCGGGGAAGATCGCGCTGTTGATGGCCTTTTCGTGCTCAGCCTTCATCAGAATCACACCGCCGCGAGGGCCACGCAGGCTCTTGTGGGTGGTGGTGGTCACCACGTCAGCGTGGGGCACGGGGTTGGGGTACACGCCTGCAGCGATCAGGCCGGCGTAGTGGGCCATGTCCACCCACAGGATGGCGCCCACTTCCTTGGCGATCTTGGCAAAGCGTTCAAAGTCAATGCGCAGAGCGTAGGCCGATGCACCGGCCACGATGATGCGGGGCTTGTGCTCGCGCGCCAGCTTTTCGAGCTGTTCGTAGTCGATCTCTTCCTTGTCGTTCAGGCCGTAAGCCACGGCGTTGAACCACTTGCCGGACATGTTCAGGGCCATGCCGTGGGTCAGGTGACCGCCTTCGGCCAGGCTCATGCCCAGGATGGTGTCGCCAGGCTTGGCAAAGGCCATCAGCACGGCCTGGTTGGCCTGGGAGCCGGAGTTGGGCTGCACGTTGGCAGCTTCGGCGCCAAAGATGGCCTTGATGCGGTCAATGGCCAGCTGCTCCACCACGTCCACGTGCTCACAACCGCCGTAGTAGCGCTTGCCTGGGTAGCCTTCGGCGTACTTGTTGGTCAGCTGGGAGCCCTGGGCTTCCATCACGGCGGGCGAGCAGTAGTTCTCGCTCGCGATCAGTTCGATGTGGTCTTGCTGGCGCT
>JAEZZU010000143.1 GCA_023418355.1 Pseudomonadota bacterium
CCTGCCGCCAAAGCCATCACCGCTACCGCCAGCAAATGTTTCTTCATAGAGTGCTCCTCTGATCAAACTTGGTGAACATGCATGCTTGTATACGAATGCATAGAGTCATGCCAACTACGCATAACGAGAAACTATTGTCATGCAAGCGACACGTCAAATTCCAGCCTCAGCATCGCCAAGTGGAATGACTACCATCGTAAAAGCTATATCTGTGCCAGAAACACAAGTTTCACCAGTGAAAACCCTGAAATCGCTTTTTGCGTGGAGGCAATAAAAAAGCGACTTTCCCTGAAAGAAAGTCGCTTCGAACGCAGCCTGATTGCAATTTCGATCAGTCGGCCTGCTTTTTCTCCTGCTGCAAAGCCTGCTGTTGCAGGAAACTCCACAGGGCTTGACCAACGGACTTATTGCTCTCCTTGCTGGCTGGCTTTTCACGGTAGGCCAGCACATCCATGGGCAGCTGGAATTTGCTGGAGCCCGCAGGCACAGCGCTGACCAGACGCCCCGTCGCCAGCTCATTGCGCACCGCACTGAAGGGCAGGAAGGCCACACCATGGCCCTCGATGGCCATGGCCTTCAGACCTTCGGCCATATCGGTTTCATAGACGCGCTCCAGGTGCACGGGCATGTCGGCTTCCTTGAGCAGCAGTTCCGTCAGGCGCCCCAGATAGGCACCAGGGCCATAGGCCAGGAAAGGCAGCGTCTGCGCAGCCGTGCCAGGCAAGGTGAACATGGGGTTGCCATCCGCATCCGGCTTGGCGTATGGGGCCAGCAGCTCTTCGCCCAGACGCACCATTTCATAGCGCGCAGGGTCCAGCTGCAAAGGCTGGGAGCTGTGGTGGTAGGCAATCAGAAAGTCGCAGCCGCCTTCTACCAGGCGCATGACGGCATCGTGCACATTCAGGGCAATCAGGCGGCTTTTGAATGGCCCGAACTGCTCCTGCACCTGCGACACCCAGGCAGGGAAAAAGGTAAACGCCAGGGTATGGGGCACCGCAAAGCCCACCATGCCCTTGTCGCCGCTGGCATGGGCACGCAGCATGGAACGGGTGCTTTGCAATGCCTGCAGCATTTCCAGCGCCTGCTCGTACATGGTCTTGCCGGCTGGCGTCAGGCGCGTGGGGTAGGAGCTGCGGTCGACCAGGTCAGTGCCGGCCCATGCCTCCAATGCCTGTATCCGGCGCGAAAACGCCGGTTGGGTCACGTGTCGCAGCTGGGCGGATCGGCTGAAGCTGCGCGTTTCAGCCAGACTGACAAAGTCTTCAAGCCATTTGGTTTCCATGACCACGATTATCGCCTTGCCGCAATCTGACGCCACGGGAACTTACACATAGTCAATATGAATAAATCCACCAATAATGCGTGGCAGGACGCTGGCCACCCTTGCCCGCGTCCGTCATCCGGCTGACGTGCACAACACGGACCAGTCCGGAATCGATATCGAACGCTGGGCCACCCCCAGTTGCCTGCTGCAGTGCAGGGGCACGTTCGGTCATTTGCCTAGCTCTTGTTTCCGATTCCGCGACATGTCTGACCACCACCCCAGCCCGGCCGGCAAGGCCGAGGGCTCTGCCGAGCCACGTTCCCTGCGCATTGAAGACTGGCTCACCGTCATCATCATGGCCTTGCTGGCCCTGATCACCTTCGCCAATGTGCTGGTGCGCTATTTCACCGATGCCTCGTTCGCCTGGACCGAGGAAATCTCCATCTTTCTGATGATTCTGCTGGCACTCGTTGCTGGCAGCGCGGCCGTGGCACGCGACCAGCACATCCGCATCGAGTTTTTCACCAGCCGTGGTTCTGCCGCACGAAAAAAGGCGCTGGCGCGCCTGGGCTCTGCCTGCACCGCTGTACTTTTTGCACTCATTGCCGTGCTCAGCACCCGTCTGGTCTGGGATGAATGGCGCTATGAAGAAACCTCGCCCGGCATTGGTGTGCCGCAGTGGTGGTACTCCATCTGGCTGCCGGTGTGCTCGCTGGCCATCACGCTGCGCGCCATTGGCCTGTTCATCCGCCAGGGCAAGCGCTCGTATGAAGACGGGACACCGGAAGACAAGCAGGGAGACAACACATGATCGTCACCCTGCTGTTTGTCGCCTTTCTGGTGCTGATGTTTTGCGGCGTGCCCATCGGGGCTGCGCTGGGTCTGGCGGGCGCGGCCTGCATTGCGCTGGCCAATATGGACGTGCAGTGGTTCGGCCTGCTGGCGGTGCCACAGAACTTTTACGCTGGATTAGGTAAGTACCCACTCCTTGCCATTCCCATGTTTGTGCTGGTGGGTTCCATTTTTGACCGCTCGGGTGTGGCCGCACGGCTCGTGAACTTTGCCGTAGCCATCGTAGGCCGTGGCCCCGGCATGCTGCCGCTGGTGGCGATCTGCGTGGCCATGTTCATGGGCGGCATCTCGGGCTCCGGCCCCGCCACCGCAGCGGCAGTCGGCGGCGTGATGATTGCTGCCATGGCCCGCGCGGGCTACCCAGCGGCCTTTTCCGCCAGCGTGGTGGCAGGCGCTGCGGCCACGGACATTCTGATTCCCCCATCGGTCGCCTTCATCGTCTATTCCGTGCTCGTACCCGGCGCTTCCGTGCCCGCGCTGTTTGCCGCGGGCGTCTTCCCGGGCATTCTGGCCGGTCTGGCACTCATCATTCCAGCCGTATGGATGGCACGCCGCCACAAGATGGGGCAGCTGGAAGCCAGCCTGCCCCGTCCCCCCTTCTGGAAAAGCCTGCGCGAAGCCATCTGGGGCCTGGCTGCGCCCGTGGTGATTCTGGGCGGCATGCGCGCAGGCTGGTTCACGCCGACCGAGGCCGCCGTGGTCGCCGTGTTCTACGGCCTGTTCGTGGGCATGGTGATCCACCGCAGCATCAAGCTGCGTGATCTGTTTGACATCTTCCGCGAAGCGGGCGAGCTGTCTGCCGTCATCCTGCTGGTCGTTTCACTGGCCGGGGTGTTTGCCTTCTCCCTGTCCACGCTGGGCGTGATTGACCCCATCACCCGCGCCATTGTGAGCTCGGGGCTGGGGGAGACCGGCATCCTCGCCCTGCTCATCGTGCTGCTGCTGGTGCTGGGCATGTTTCTGGACGGCATTTCCATTTTGCTGATCTTTGTGCCGCTGCTGGCACCGCTGATGCTGCACTTCCAGTGGGATGTGGTCTGGTTTGGCGTGCTGCTGGTGCTGACCGTGGCGATTGGCCAGTTCACCCCGCCCATGGCCGTGAACCTGATGGTGGCCAGCAAGATTGCTGCCGTGCGCATGGAGCAGACCACGCGCTGGGTGATCTGGCTGGTGCTGGGCATGTGCGTGGCCATGCTGCTGGTCGTCGTCTTCCCGCAGATTGCCCTGTGGCTGCCTCAGCGGCTGGGCTATTGATCTTTCTTTCGCGCAAAAACTCAACTTTCATAAGGAGACAAGCCATGAAACTGCGTAGCTTTCTGACGGCCACGGCCGCTGCCGCCACCTTGCTGGCACTGGGCCTGCCTGCGGCCCACGCACAGCCCAAGTACAAGGACGAATACCGCCTGTCCGTGGTGCTGGGCACCGCCTTTCCCTGGGGCAAGGGTGCAGAAATCTGGGCCGACAAGGTGCGTGAGCGCACGGATGGCCGCATCAACATCAAGCTCTACCCCGGCACCTCGCTGGTACAGGGTGACCAGACCCGCGAGTTCAGCGCCATCCGCCAGGGCGTGATCGACATGGCCGTGGGCTCGACCATCAACTGGTCGCCCCAGGTCAAGGCTTTAAATTTGTTCTCCCTGCCCTTCCTGTTCCCGGACTACGCCGCCGTGGATGCTGTGGTCCAGGGCCCTGTGGGTGAAGAAATCTTCAAGACCATCGACAAGGCCGGTGTGCTGCCGCTGGCCTGGGGGGAGAACGGCTACCGCGAAATCTCCAACTCCAAGCGCCCCATCTCCAAACCTGAAGACTTGAAGGGCCTGAAGATCCGTGTCGTGGGTTCCCCCCTGTTCCTGGACACCTTTACCGCGCTGGGTGCGAACCCCACACAGATGAGCTGGGCCGACGCACAGCCTGCCATGGCCAGCGGTGCCGTGGATGGTCAGGAGAACCCCATCCCCGTCTATATGGCCGCCAAGCTCAATACCGTGGGCCAGAAGTACCTGACCCTGTGGGGCTACATGAACGATCCGCTGATCTTTGTGGTGAACAAGGACGTGTGGAAGAGCTGGACGCCTGAAGACCAGGCCATCGTCAAGCAGGCCGCGCTCGACGCCGCCAAGGAGCAGATTGCCATCTCCCGCAAGGGCACCATGGAAGCGGACAAGCCACTGATCAAGGACCTGAACGCTCTGGGCGTGGAAGTGACCGATCTGACGCTGGAGCAGCGCAAGGCCTTTGCCGATGCCACCCGCAGTGTCTACACCAAGTGGAAGCCACAGATTGGCACCAATCTGGTGGACATGGCCGAAAAGGCGATTGCCGAGCGCAAGCAGTAATCGGCACAGCCCACACCATCCATCAAGGAGCCTTCGGGCTCCTTTTTTTGATAGCTGTCAGCGCTTGATCCATGAGCGCTGGAACCATTTTTTTATCTCAAAAGCACTGGCAGCCGATACCACAACTGCTGCCAGCGGGTGATTACGCCGCACGTGAGCACTGTCAGATCAGGCCTACTTGCATGCAGTTACAAGGGTTTACCCCAATATTCCTTACAGTTCTTGCTGGTCTGCAGGAAGGCGACGCTTCGCCCTGACACCCTGCATCTGTCACTTTGCGCCGAACTGGCGCTGGCTGCTTGCCCGATGCTTGAACAATCCCGTCACCCCTCTCTGGATGCTGTTGGCCGTCATGCCAATGGATCATTTGCCTGCCTGGCACTGTATTGCGTCGCAGGTGCTGTGCTGGCCGTGGCTGCCCTGATGGGGCTGCACAACGGCGATCTGCAACTGCTGCCCCATGCCATCGTCGCCGCCGTACTGTGGCTGGGGTTCGGTGGCTGGCTGCTGTACCGCAGCCTGCGCCCCAGCCGGGTCTATGCACAGGCCTACCATATGGATGCGCCAGACTACCGCCGCATGCCCACGCCTGAAAGCAGCACGACTGCCCAGACTCCCTGGGAGCTCTACGCTTTCTGGGGCATTCCCAGTGCACGCACACTGCACCC
>JAEZZU010000194.1 GCA_023418355.1 Pseudomonadota bacterium
CCGTCCATGGCGACCTGTACTTGAGGTTCACAATATTCAATCGCCTCACGCCAGTAAGCTTGGCGCTTCTCGACAGAAGACATGGCTTTCAATTGGTCGTCAGGCACGATGCCACGGTAGGCTTCCAGGGCAGAAGCAGTGTGGATTTGCGCAATCGCCTTCGCATCGCGAAGGGTTGCAGGACGAACCTGGTAGTTAGACATGGAAAAACCGAAACGAAAACTAGGTGTTGGAAACGAAAGTCGGCAATTGTCAGTGAAAACGCGAATTTCGCTTATGCCTAGTCGCTGTAGCCATTTAGGAAAGTACGGCTGTCTGCGGTCTCTTGCCCGCAGAAAAAGGATGTGCTAGAGCCCTTTTTCAGCAAAAGGGGGCACACACCGCTGATTGCCAGCAGTGAAGCCATCGACGGTTTCCATGTCTAGGAAAAGCGTCGCAGGAGCGCCATGATGCGCTCAAACTTCGCCCCGTAAGGGGGGTAGAGCCAGGATGCAGGGCTCCATTTTGCTTGTAAAAAGACCGACTTTTGGTGAGAAAAGCGTAAAAAGCCGTGCTCACCGTGATATGCCCCCCATCCGCTGGCGCCAACACCACCAAAAGGCAGGTTGTCATGCGCCACATGCATAAGGGTGTCATTGACCGTCACGCCCCCTGAGACCGTGCGGCGCAGCACGCTGTCACGCAGCTTTTCGTCATTGCCAAACCAGTACAGCGCCAGCGGCCGCTCCCCGGCGTTGATGGCATGAATCACATCATCCAGGTGCTCGTAGCTGATCACAGGCAGCAGTGGCCCGAAAATCTCTTCCCGCATGATGTCCATGCCCGAGTGCACGTTCCACACCAGCGCAGGCGGCATCTGGCGCTGCACGGCTTCCTTGCCCCAGCCCGGCGCGGTGGCCGCACTGGCCAGCTGTGCGCCCTGCCCGTCATCGAGCCACTGCACAAAGGCGCCCTGCGCTTCGGCCTGCTGGACCAGCACCCGCAGCCGGGCGTAGTGCTTGTGGTTGATGATGGCGGCGTAGTCTGGATTACCCATGAAAGACGGGAACAGCTGCGCCACGGCCCTGGCATAGGCATCACCAAAGGCCTGCTCCTGGCCCTTGGGCAGCAGCAGATAGTCGGGCGCAATGCAGGTCTGCCCGGCATTGAGCAGCTTGCCATGTGCAATGCGCAGCGCGGCCTGCTCCAGATCGGCATCGCTGGCCACGATGCAGGGGGATTTGCCACCCAGCTCCAGCGTCGTCGGTGTGAGCTGCTGTGCGGCGGCAATGGCGACCTTGCGCCCCACGGCGGTTGAGCCTGTGAACACCAGATGGTCAAACGGCAGGCCGGCAAACTGGCTGGCAATCTGACTGTCACCCTGCACCACGGCAAACTCGTCAGGCGCAAAAAACTGGCCAATCACATGCGCCAGCTGCGCAGAAGTATGGGGCGTGAGCTCACTGGGCTTGAGCATCACGCGATTGCCTGCAGCCATGGCCGCGATGGCAGGCCCCAGTGCCAGCTGCAGCGGATAGTTCCAGGGCGAGATGATGCCCACCACACCCAGCGGCTGGCGCTCGATGCGCGCTGTGGCTGGCAGCAGGTGCAGCGGCGTCCACACCCGGCGCGGCTTCATCCAGCGTGCAAGATGCCGCAGGGTATGGGCCAGCATGGTGCGCAACACCATCAGGTCGGCCATTTCCGTGAGCTGCGGCGAGCGCACGCCAAAGTCCGCCTGTACGGCTGCTGCCAGCGTCACACCGTGCTCCTCCAGCAGCTTCTGGATGCGCAGCAGACGCTCGCGGCGCACCACCAGAGGCACTTCCACCTGGCGGCGGCTGGCCTGGTGCTGTTGATCAAACAAGGAGCGGAGATCGGTGTGATTCATAGCTTGCATGATAGAGGGGGACTGCGGGAAGCACGATAGGTTCCCACCCATGGTTGAACGACACGTGACAGGCGCACCATGTGTTCACACACGACCTGCAAAGACGCACGCAGGGACAAAAAAAGCAGGCACAGGGCCTGCTTCGGGACTCAAGGCTTAGCGAACTTCGCGCGGCTGTACGTCGCTGACGTCGTTGGCCATCTTGGGCAGGATGCCACCGCGCTTGCTGCCTGCTGCGGGGGTGAAGGGCGCAGCATCGCTGGCTTCATCGCTGCTGCTGTCTGCAGCTACACCACGCATGCCACCAAATCCACCCGCACGCTGCGCCATGCTGGCCCAGCTGGCAGCGCCGCGCATGGGCATGACCCATGGGGTAACGGGTTGACCTGTGAGCTTGGCCCACAGCGCACGCAATGCCCAGACCGCAGCCAGGAGGCAGGCGACGGTCAGCAGGCTCAGGAAGAACACCACACCAACCACGAGCAGCACAAGGCGTACGGTCCAGCGGGTTACAGCATTCAAAAAGTCGTTCAAAGCTATGCCTTTCTATGCACACCCGGTGCCGGAGCACCGGATGCCGTGGGCTTAGCTGGCGCTGTCAGCGCTGGCCAAGCCAAATTTGAAGACGCCGGGCTCCAGCACAGGATCCACGGACACCTCGATGCGGCTCTTGGGCGGGAACTTGCCTTCCAGCAGCAGGCGCGAGAGCG
>JAEZZU010000284.1 GCA_023418355.1 Pseudomonadota bacterium
ATGTTGGCCCATTTGCTATGTCCTGCCACGGGAAATCCTTTGGTCTTGATTTAATCTACTAGGCACGGATTCTACTTTTGACAGCGCCACTTGACAGAGGAAACCCGAACATGGCCTCAGCATTGCCCATCGCCCAGCGCGGCGACATTGTCTGCTCCATCTTACCTAGCATGGCGAACCGCCATGGATTGATCACCGGAGCCACGGGCACCGGCAAGACCGTGACCCTGCAGAAAATCGCAGAAAGCTTCTCATTGACAGGAGTTCCCGTATTTTTGGCAGACATCAAGGGGGACCTCACTGGTATCAGCCAGAGCGGCAGCATTGGCAGTAAGCTGGCCGCCTCCTTGCAGGAACGGGGCATTGCCCAGCCGGAATCCGTTGCATGCCCGACCACGCTGTGGGATGTTTTTGGCCAGCAGGGACACCCCGTTCGGGCCACGATTTCTGACATGGGGCCCCTGCTGATCGGGCGCATGTTGGGTTTGAACGACACCCAGATGGGGGTGCTGAACATTGTTTTCAAAATCGCAGACGACAACGGCTTGCTGTTGCTGGACCTCAAGGACCTGCGTGCCATGCTGCAGCACGTGGGTGACAACGCCAAACAGTTCACCACCGAATACGGCAACATCTCCGCTGCCAGCGTGGGTGCCATCCAGCGCGGCCTGCTTCAAATTGAGAGCCAGGGCGGTGATCAGTTCTTTGGCGAGCCCATGCTCAATATCGAAGACCTGATGCAGACCGATGCACAGGGCCGTGGTGTCGTCAACATTCTGGCCGCCGACAAGCTCATGCAGTCGCCGCGCCTGTACTCCACCTTCCTGCTGTGGATGCTCTCGGAGCTGTTTGAGCAGCTACCCGAAATCGGTGACCCGGACAAGCCCAAGCTGGCCTTTTTCTTCGACGAAGCCCACCTGCTGTTCAACGATGCTCCCAAGGTGCTGATCGAGCGCATTGAACTCGTCGTACGCCTGGTGCGTTCCAAGGGCGTAGGTGTCTACTTTGTCACGCAGAACCCCACGGACATTCCGGACAGCGTGCTTGCCCAGCTGGGCAACCGCGTGCAGCATGCCCTGCGGGCCTTCACACCCAAGGATCAGAAAGCGGTCAAGGCGACTGCGCAGACCATGCGCCCCAACCCTGAAGTTGATATCGAAGCCGCCATTACCGAACTGGCTGTAGGCGAGGCCTTGATCAGCTTCCTGGATGAAAAAGGCCGTCCCGGCATCACACAGCGTGTCTATGTCGTCCCCCCAGGCAGTCAGATTGGCCCCATTGAAGACGCTCAGCGCCGGAGTTTGCTGGCCAACTCCCTCGTGGCAGGCATTTATGAAAAGGCGGTGGACCGCGAGTCCGCCTATGAAGTGCTGCTGTCGCGTGCTGCAGAAGCCCCCACAGCCACAGGCGGCGTAACAGGCAAGGCGGCAACTGCACAGGAAGACAGTGGTCTGATGGGAGGCCTGAATGAATTCTTGTTCGGCTCCACCGGCCCACGCGGCGGCAAAAAGGATGGTCTGGTGCAAAGCGTGGCCAAGTCCGCCGCTCGCAACATGGTCAACCAGCTTGGACGCCAGATTCTGCGCGGCGTGCTGGGGAGCTTGACGGGCAGCAAGAAATAGTCGTTCTATCAGGGAATATGCGACTTCTGACAGGCGCGGTCACTGGCTAGAGTGGCCCGCCATGACCAGTTCCACGCCCCACCCCACCCTCTCCGTCATGCAGCTGCAGGTGCAGAACCACATTGCCCACCTGCAGCTGACCCAACCCGACAGTCTGAACACCATGTCCCCCGCCTTCTGGCGGGATCTCGGTGCCGCGCTCACCCATGTCTGCACGCAAGGTGATATCCGGGTACTGGTCCTGAGTAGCACCGGCAAGCATTTCAGTGCGGGCATGGCGCTGGACACCTTTGCGAATCCCGACTTTGCACCGCAGGACAAATCACCCGAAGGCCGTGCCGCGCTTTCCGAATTCCTGTGGGACATGCAGCAGGTTTTCACGCGCATCGAGCAGCTGCGCATCCCCGTGATCATGGCCATTCAAGGCGGCTGCGTAGGCGGCGCGCTCGACATGGTGTGCTGCGCCTGCATCCGATACGCCACACAGGACGCATTTTTCTGCGTGCAGGAAATCAATATCGGCATGGTCGCTGACCTGGGAAGCCTGCAGCGTCTGCCCAAGCTGCTGCCCATGGGCCTGGTCAAGGAGCTGGCCTACACCGGCCGGCGCTGGCCCGCGCAGGCAGCACTGCAGCACGGCTTTGTCAATGCGGTATTTGATACGCAGGAAGCCATGCTGGCTGCTGCCATGCAGACTGCGCAAGAAATTGCCGCCAAGCCACCAATTGCCATCTGGGGCAGCAAACAGGCACTGGACTTTGCGCGCGACCACAGCGTGCAGGACAGCCTGCGCCAGATGGGCTGGCTGCAGGCGGGCATCTGGAGCAACCGGCACGTCATGGAGTCGGTGCAAGCCCCGCAGCAAAAGCGCAGTGCCGTATTTCCACCACTGATGCCTCAGCGCGCATTCGGACAGATGTAGTCGTGATTTTTTTACTAGCGCGAAATGCCCATGGAATGTGCACAAGCACATAGAAACACCCTTGGACACACAGACAAGATAAGGACTTTCCACATGGGCAGGCAGAAATCAGCACAATGCAAGCCATCGCAATGTGCAGTGGCACACCACGTGCTTGGGGCAGAAAGTACAGCTACACCCTCCAGGTACACCGTGCTGGCTGCGCCTTTTCTTCATACAGATACCCGACTATGAGCACCGTCCACCTCATCGACCATCCCCTTGTCCAGCACAAACTGACCCTGATGCGCCGCAAGGAAGCCAGCACCAACAGCTTCCGCCGCATGCTGGGCGAGCTGTCGACACTGATGGCATACGAACTGACCCGCGACTTTCCGCTGCAGGACATCGAAATTGAAACCCCCATGGAGAAGATGACTGGCAAGGTCATCGACGGCAAGAAGCTGGCACTGGTATCCATCCTGCGTGCTGGCAATGGCTTCCTGGACGGCATGCTCAACGTGGTGCCCGGCGCACGTATCGGCCACATTGGTCTGTTCCGTGACCCCGAAACCCTCAAGCCCGTTGAGTACTACTACAAGATGCCTGAAAACATGGGCGAGCGCGATGTGATCGTGGTCGACCCCATGCTGGCAACCGGCAACTCTGCCGTGGCCGCCGTGCAGCAGCTCAAGGAAAAGAGCCAGCCCAAGTCCATCAAGTTCATGTGCCTGCTGGCTGCGCCAGAAGGCATCAAGACCATGCAGGCCGCCCACCCCGATGTGGACATCTACACAGCTGCCATCGATCGTGAACTGAACGATCACGGCTACATCCTGCCTGGCCTGGGTGACGCTGGTGACCGCATCTTCGGCACCAAGTAAACAGACGGTGACTCATGAAAAAGGCTTCCCGAGAGAAGCCTTTTTTCTGGTTCTTCACGGATTTCCGGGGAATGCGGCCTTGATCTTCAAGAAGAAGTATTCAGTGTTGCGGTATCCGTAGGCCATGCGCTTGATGAGTTTGATGCGGTTGTTGATGCCCTCCAGC
>JAEZZU010000288.1 GCA_023418355.1 Pseudomonadota bacterium
AGGCCTGGCCATCAGGCATGGAAGGTGTGGAGCAAGGTATGCGTGCATTGATTGTGGAAGACAACGCCCTGGTGGCCTCAGGCATCAAGGCTGGGCTGGAGCTGCATGGCCTGAGCTGTGATGTGGCAGCCAATGCAGGGGCTGCACAGTGGTCGGTGGCCAGCAGCCGGTTTGATGTGTGCGTACTGGATCTGGGCTTGCCCGATGGTGATGGCCTGCAGCTGCTGGCACAGTGGCGCGCAAAAGGCGTGCATATGCCGGTGCTGATCCTCACGGCCCGTGGCGGGCTGGATGACAAGCTGGCAGGCTTTCAGGCGGGAACGGATGACTATCTGGTCAAGCCTTTTGACTTGCAGGAGCTGGTGGTGCGCCTGCAGGCCTTGCACCGCCGGGCAGCAGGGCGCAGCAGTGACTGGCTGGAGTGGCCCGGGCTGCGCATCAACCCCGCAGCCCATGAGGCATGGCTGGACGGCCAGGCCGTCGAGCTGTCGCGCCGCGAATGGGCCTTGCTGGAAGCGCTGCTGCAGGCACAGGGCAGGGTGCTGTCACTGTCACAGCTGCATGACAGCCTGTATGGCTTTGAGCAGGACGTAGGCAGCAACACCGTGAACGTGCATGTGCACAACCTGCGCAAGAAACTGGGTGGGGAGATTGTTGAAACCGTGCGCGGTCTGGGCTTTCGTCTGGGTAGTGTCTATTGCAGGGACAAGCCATGAAAAGCCTGCGCCTGCGCCTGGTGGTGGCGCTGTGCATTGCGATTGCCGTGGTCTGGAGCACGGCGGCTGCCTGGATGTTTGGCAGCATGCGCCGAGAGCTGCACAACGTGCTCGATGACCGGCTGATTGCATCGACGCGCATGGTGGCGGGCGTGGTGGGGCAGTTTTCGCATGCGCAGTCCGAGGCGTCCAGCCAGCCGGGCCCGCTGGCTGATCTGACTTCCGTGATCGCACGCGATGGTGTGGCTTGTGAGGTGAGCCTTGTGCGCGGCGAGGTCGAACTGCTGCCGCTGGCACGTACCGAAAACAGCCCCGGTTTTGCGGAACTGCATGAGCTGGGCTTTGGCAGCATCACCAAAGGCGGCAAGCCCTGGCGCACCTATGTGCTGGAAGACAACGGCATTCGCATCACCACCGCAGACCGCATGGACGTGCGCGACAAGCTGGTGCAGTCTTTTGCCTATGCACTGATCCTGCCCTTTGTGCTGGTATTGCTGGGCTTGCTGGCGCTGACGTGGTGGCTGGCCACGCTGGGGCTGCAGCCCTTGCGGCAGCTGCAGCAGGTGCTGGCGCAGCGCCCACCGCAGGACAGCACACCGATTGCCGTAGGCCAGGACATCAAGGAGCTGGCTCCCATGGTGCACAGCCTGAACGCGCTGCTGGAGCGCACCCATGAAGCCCTGGAGCATGAACGCCGCTGGACAGCCGATGCCGCGCATGAGCTGCGCACGCCGCTGACCGCCATCAAGACCCATGTGCAGGTCACGCAGTTGCTGGTCACGCGTGAGCAGCAGGCTCCGCAGACGCCGCACACCCCTGCGGAGGAGGGGGCTGCCACACCTGCGCTGGCACAGATTCAGCAGTCCCTCACCCATGTGGAGCAAGGCATTTCGCACATGCAGGACACGCTGGACCAGCTGCTGTTGCTGGCGCGGGTGGAAGGTGCCAGCAGCCTGGCCACGCAGCAGCTCAGCGGTGCCGACGTCTTGCTCGCGTTGGAGCGCGCCTGCGAGCAGTCGCGCAGGCATGCCGCAGCCAAGGGGCACGATGCGCCTGTGCAGCTGCATGTGCAGCCCTCTGACCCCTGCGTATGGCAGGACTGCAAGCTGGTGCTGCCCGTGCCGCTGTCGCTGTGGATCTGCGCGGTCAGCAATGTGGTGAATAACGCGCTGCGCCATACCCAGCCCGCGCAGGGCATTGAGGTGCAGCTGGCGCTCGATGCAGGGCACAGCCAGCTGCGTCTGCAGGTGCGCGACCATGGCCCGGGCATGACGCAGGCCGAGTGCGCCCAGGCACTCAAGCGCTTCTGGCGCAAAAGCCCTTCCAGTCAGGGGGCAGGGCTGGGTTTGACCATCGTGCAGCGCATCATGGACAGCGCACAGGGCCAGCTGGTGCTTGTGTCAGCACCGGAAGGCGGTCTGCTGGTGGAAATTCAGCTGCCGGTGCAACGGCTGGATGCTGCCGACTGAGCCATCAGTGCCGCGATCAGGATGCAGCGCGCAGTGGCGCAGCAGTCGCTGAGCTGTTCTGCGCCCAGGCGGCCACGCCTTGCACCACATCACCAATCACCAGCACGCTGGGGCTGGCCAGGTTTTCAGCATGCAGGGTGTGCGCCAGCTGCTCCAGTGTGGTGATGGCATGGCGCTGCTGTGGCAGGCTGGCGTGCTGGATGATGGCTGTGGGTGTGTGTGCGGGCAGGCCGCCGGCCTGCAGCTCTGCGGTGATGTGCTCGGCAGAGCTCACGCCCATGTAGATCACCAGCGTGAGCCGGGCCGCCTGTGCCGTGGCTGCCAGTGCGCGCCAGTCTGTGCCCTGATCACCGGGCTTGGCATGGCCGGTGATAAAGACCACGCCGTGTGCGTGCTCGCGGTGCGTGAGCGGTGCGCCCAGACTGCTCAGGCCCGCGAGGCCAGCGGTGATGCCGTTGATGATCTGCGGCTCAATGCCCACGCTGCGCAGGTGTTCGACTTCTTCACCGCCCCGGCCAAAGATGAAGGGGTCGCCGCCTTTGAGTCGCACCACATGCTCGCCCTTGCGCACTTCGGCTTCCATGAGCTTTTCGATAAACGCCTGCGGTGTGCTCTTGCAGCCACCGCGTTTGCCCACGTAGATGATGCGTGCGGTCGGTGAGGCAAAGTCCACGATCTCGCTGGAGACCAGATCGTCCACCAGCAGTACGGTGGCGGACTGGATGGCGCGCAGGGCCTTGAGCGTGAGCAGCTCGGGGTCGCCGGGGCCAGCGCCGACCAGTGTGCAGGTTCCCAAAGAAGATGTGGCGCTGGCGGTCATGCTTGCGCTCCTTGTGCAGAGAGTTGGCTGTGCAGATCCACAATGGTCTGGACCTGGGTGGCGATGGATGCAGGAATGGCACGCTGGCCGCTGAGCATCTCTTGAATGAGGGCTGCATTGGCGGCGGCATCCAGGCCTTGCGGCAGATCGACGGCGGCCACGCTGCCTGTCTGGGGCTCCATGCTGCTGATCACTTTGCCGTGCAGGATGCCGCGCATCGCAGGCAGGCGGCGTGGATCGGCCACAGGCTCGCCTTCCATGCCGCGCAGCAGCAGGGCATGGGTGCCTGCTTCAGCATGTGTGGCGGCCATGCTCAGGCTGTATTCAGGGTGGGTGTAGGAGCCCACCACCAGCGCTGGCGTGTGGCTGGCTGCTAGCGGGTTGAAGTGCTTGACGAGGCTGTGCGCCGGATTGCGCAGGCCAATGGTGGCGCGCGCATCGAGCAGATCGGCCAGCCCTGCGTGCAGCTGGCGGGTGTGCAGATGCACCAGCTCGCCCGCCTGCGGAATGCACAGCGCAGTCGCGGCGGGATGGCCGAGCTGCTCCAGCACTTCCGCTGCCGTGATGCGTGTCTCCTCCGTGGTGCAGCCATGCAGCAAGACAGGCAGCCCCTCACGCGCCAGCAGCAACGCCAGCAAGGGTGTCAGCACGGGGAGGCGGCGGGCACCGTTGTAGCTGGGCAGTACGACCACGGGTGTGAGCGAGGCAGGCAGCTGGGGCATGCGGGCTTGCAGCGCATCCATGAAGCCTGCCATTTCCTGAGCGGTTTCGCCCTTGATGCGCATGGCTACGCAAAATGCGCCGACTTGCAGTGGATGGGCCTGGCCGTCCAGCAGCCAGCCCATGAGTTCCGCAGCCTGCGCGCGCGTCAATGCGCGTGCGCCGTCCTTGCCACGACCGATTTCCTTGAGGTACTGCTGCATGCCCATGGTGTGCGATTTGCGATGTTCTTAAAATTACGAAGCGTATTTTGAGTGCTTTGTTATATCTATTTGATATATGGAAATATGTGCACAGCGAATGCACGGCGGCGCTCGCACAATGTCAAAACATGTGCCCCGGTGCTGGCAGGTGAATCAGACGGCCTCATACTTGGCCGATAGCTTGCAAGCAGCAGGTTTTTTTCAATGTCAGTGCCTGCCATGTGGCAGGCATGAGCCAAGGAGTTCATATGAGTCAGCAAGCATCTCTGGTGCAGGAATTGCTCAAGCAGCTGCAGGGCACACCCATGCAGGAAATGTCTCAGCAACTGGGGGTCAACACGCAGCAAATCCAGTCTGCCGTAGGGGCCGCCGTGCCCTTGCTGCTGGGAGCGCTGGGCAAGAATGCCTCGCAGGCACAAGGCGCTGCCGATCTGTTCAGCGCCTTGCAGCGTGACCACGCACAAACCATGCCACAGGGGCTGGGTGATCTGGGCAGTCTGCTGGGGGCCGTGCTGGGCGGTGCATCGCAGTCGGCCGCAGGCAATGGCGCAGCCATTCTGGGCCATATTTTTGGCAACAGCCGCCAGCAGGCTGAAGCAGGGCTGGGTCAGGCCACTGGCCTGGGCGACAAGGCAGGGCAGCTGCTGAGCATGCTTGCGCCCATTGTGATGGCCTTCCTCGCCAATCGCGTTCAGGCCGGGCAGATGGATGCGAGCACCCTGGGACGCACGCTGGAGCAGGAACGCGCACAGGCGCAGCAGCAAGGTGGCCTGGCCGGTGGTCTGCTGGGCAGCCTGCTGGACCAGAATGGGGATGGCAAGCTGGATATGGGCGATCTGTTCAAGCTCGGTTCCAGCTTTTTGAGCGGCCGTCGTTAAGTCAGATGCTGCATCCGCAGGTGCTGATCCGTTCACCTGCGATGCGCTTTCGCCAGAAGCACCTTCGGGTGCTTTTTTCTGGTTCTTCACGGATTTCCGGGGAATGCGGCCTTGATCTTCAAGAAGAAGTATTCAGTGTTGCGGTATCCGTAGGCCATGCGCTTGATGAGTTTGATGCGGTTGTTGATGCCCTCCAGC